>CALJBF010000035.1 GCA_938027385.1 uncultured Porphyromonadaceae bacterium
TTACGAAAAAATCAGCGTCTTTCAGACGCCCACATCTATTAAGTTAATAGCATTGGGGTGCATCCCTACACGTGTGCGCGCTTGTCTGGTTCCACTGGTTCTTTTCCTTGATAGAGAACCGGAGGAACCGGGGGAACCGGACTGATATGGGTGGCATGGCTGTGGGGTCTGATGGTTCGGGCCGCGACCGCGGCCAATAAAAACCTTTCGTCCGGTTGTTCTGGTTTTTTATCCATATAATCGAGAGGTATTCGTAAAATATGCTACCTTTGCATACCTAAAATCACACCCCGATACCGATGCGCCACAACATAAAGTCACTTCTCCCGATAATCGCCGCCCTCATCACCCTCATCATGGCCGTGTCGTGCGGCCACCGACCCACCCGCGACGCCCTGGAACGCGCCGACGCCCTCATCGACGAGCACGAGGATTCGGCTTATAAGATATTGTCAGAATTATCACCCTCCGAGATTTCCGATAAATCTGATTTCGCATTATATGGCCTGTTGATGACACAGGCTTTAGATAAATTGCATCTACCCCTTACCACTGATACTTTTATTTCCCGGGCAACAAGGTATTATACCATGACCGGTAATGAGAAAATGGCCATGCGTGCGTGGTATTATAACGGGAGAACCAATTATCAGAAAGGGAGATATGAAGTTGCCTTAGGAATGTTCTTCCGGGCAAAAGACATTGCAATTGAGCACCGGGATTTTTTCTGGGCCGGATTGGCTTGTCGGGGAATAACGCACATTTATAACGCGTCATATAACAGAAGTGAAGAACTTCAATACGCAAAGAACGCCTATGATAATTTTATAAAGAGTAAAAAATGGCTGTATGCCAGATATGCTCTGCTGGATCTTGCAATAGCATATTATATGAATGAAAAATATGACAAATCTGTGAGTGTCGCTAAAATAGCAATTGATTCAGCAATCCATGCCAATGACTTATATTTGCTATACGGAGCAAAAAGATCACTTGGCAGAACCTTGCTTTGCAAAACTGATTTTGATTCAGCAGTGAATGTCATGGAGGAGGTCTGTCGGATGGAAGATGCCCAACCCGAGGATCACGTAGTATTGGCGCATAGTTATGTTGCAGCCGGAATGCCCGACAAAGCGGTTGCGATTCTTGACAGTATTGAATATGATGATGTGGATTATGTGACATTTGTCAGATTTCAGGTAAACAAATCTTTGAATAATAAAGACCAGGCAATCAAAGAGGCTGATATTTATATGTCAAATAAAATAGCCAGTATATACCAAAGCATGGGATATAATCTTTCTTATCCATTACTTGATTATTATGGCGAAATCAACAAGAACATGAAAGATGACCTCAAAGGTGCACGATTTAGCATGTGGTCAATATTTTTAATCGCTATAATTGCATTGGCAGTAGGATGGTGGGTGACATCATCCATTATTCACGCACAAAAAATAAAACTCGGGGAACAACTAAATGCCATGTGTGAGCTACAGGCCTATATAAAAGACGGAGAAGATACAAATAGCAAGCAAAAAGAAATCATAAAGAAACTATTTGCCTCTAAATATGAGATGATAGTCAAGCTTTGTGATGACCTTATCCGTATTCCGGAAACTAAAGCTATGGAGAGAAAAGTTGTGAGAGAGTTAATGTCTTTCATAAGTAGTCTTACTACGGATAAGAAAAAACTTAAAACTCTTGCCGATCAAGTGGACGAAGTTCATGATGGTTTATATTCAGATTTTTGCAGAGACCTCCCAAATTTGAAAGATTCAGATTACCGCTTATATCTGTTCACTATTTTCGGTTTCCCGAATTCTCTTATTGCAACATTCCTTAAAGAAGAAAATATAAAATCAGTATATGACAGGAAACGACGCCTTAAAGACAAAATCAAACAACTGACTCCAGCGCAAAGTGAACGCTACATGTCGTACCTAACATAATCCACATAAAATCAATAAATTAGACACTCAAAAACCACACACAACGAATAACAACCTGTAAATCAAGATATTACCCAAATAGCACTCGAAAAACCAAATTTTTATTACGTGCTCGCTCATAACGTATTAACCATCAGCGATATACAAATGGCAAAAACCAAAAATAACATAACTATATTTTTGGTTTTACTTAATTGGTGGTTGTAATTTTGCAGAAGTTCTTTAAGTCATACCTTATGAAACTTCTCAACTTATTAATTACATCTATCGTATGCGGTAGTGCATTGCTGCTACCGGAGCCTATAATGGCCGGCAATGGAAATGGAAATGGTAGCACTCCTACTGGTCAAAGCGGGAAACCTATCATCGTACCCAACAAACCTTTGAAAAAATATCCTGGCGCGCCCTCGCGCGTGTTCATAGAGGGATGGTACACCAACAGCTACATCGAGCTGACCTTTCCTGCGGAGGTCGAGTACATGACCGTGTCACTCTCGGCAGGCGACATCGTCGTATGGGAAGATGTGCTGACCGTCGACGAACCCTCGGCGCACTTCCCCGAAATGTACGGTGAGTTCACACTTACCGTCACCACCGACGACGGCCGCGTCTTCGAGTGCGTCATCGACCTCTGATCGTCCCACCGTTGACACTCACTCATTCTCCTCTCTTTTTCCATTTTCATAAATTCAATTCTCCACCCTTAAATCAGCAACCTATGAAAAAGTTTCTTTCATTGTTTCTCGTTCTGCTGATATGCGTCACTGCGACAGCAGAGTCAACACCATCAGCTGAATGGGAAATTATCCCAATAGAAACGGCTGTTGAGGCTGTGCGCAAGCACATGAATCTCCCAAAAGCCAATTACTATTCACTCGAGCGCGATCCCAAAGAAGACTGGATTATCTTTGTTGATCCATCCCCTGGGATGGGGTGGGAACACCTATGCTATACTGCCGAATATCCCAAATTCATAAAGGTAGGGGATGATCCAACGCGATTCACGGTGTACCCTTCTGAACGAATGACTCCTCCCGAGGGCACACTGACCCCCGTATATCTTGAGGTGTCGTTCATGACCAATCAGGATTACCGACCTTATGTCAAAAAGGCTACCCTCACCCAAGCACAGCTTGATGATGCCGAACACACCTATGCCATAATTATCAATGGCGGTGTGACACCGTTCATGAATTACGAACGGTATTGGAACGACTGTTCGTTCATCTATCAGACACTGACCAACCGGTTCGGTGTACCCAAAAAGAATATCTACCCTCTGATGTCAGATGGGGAAGATCCGGCGGCAGACATGTTTACACTCGACGGCAGGTATACGTCGCAATCATTAGATCTTGATCGAGACGGAGCAGATGAGAGCATACAGGCCGCCACAAAATCAAATGTGAAACAAAGTTTTAATTCACTGAAACAGTCACTCACAGCCGGAGATCAGGTATTGATCTATGTAATGGATCATGGCGGTTATGATACCACCACCAAGGAATCATATATCTGTCTATGGAATAATGAACAGTTGAACGGTTACGAGCTGAATGAGATGATCGCAAGACTGTTAGAACGTGGAGTGAGTGTAAATGTTCTTCTCGGGCAATGCTATGCCGGAGGATTCCTCAAATATACGGGTCTAAGCGGGTGCGTGACCATGGCCGCGTGCGGTGAAACAGAACCGTCATGGGCATGCCCGGATATTCCATACGACGAGTTCGTTTATCACTGGACTTGTGGAATAAACGGCGCAGACCACAAAATGACCCCTATTGACCACAAAGATATGTTTGAAGACAACCATTACACGATGCTGGAAGCTTATGAATACGCGATGAATAATGATCGCCAGCCTGAACATCCATGTTATCGGTCTGCACCGGAAATCGCTGGGTATTATCATTCATTTGATGACAAGGTCGATGAGATAGACCTTTATATCCGAGACAATGACAGGGATTATGGTTTCATGCCAAACACGACAACTGACAAGAACTGGAAGAGTCCGGATATCTGGGTACGCAACTCGGCCGACAACAAGACCGAACATGAAAACCCCTATTATGCCGTGGGGCACGAAAATGCCATGATATACGTGCGCATCCACAACCGCAGCAGCCAAAAATTCACTGGCAAACGGTGGGTGCATGTGCATTGGTCGTTAGCCGGAACTACATTCGACGCTAAAGATTGGCAATCACGCGCTACAGACGAAGAAGGACATGTGATCGCTGAGCATCTACGACCTATTTTAATTCCTAATATAGAGCCTTATGGTGATGTCGTAGTGAAAGTGGGGTGGACATTGCCCGCCGACCTGTTTGAACTGCGCGACGAAATCCCCCAGCACTACTGTCTGTTCGCCAAAATTACAGACTCGCCAGCTGACGCCACTTCAGATGACGGCACACGGTATTATGATGTGCTGAACAGCAAACTGCAGGCTCAGAAGAACGTATCTATCGTGGAACCGTCTGACATCAAGACGGGTGTGGCTGTATACGTCAGGAATCCCGACCAGATTCCGAGACATTTCGAGCTTGAGTTCATACCTAAGACGCAGAAAGATCATACTCTTTACAAGAAAGCCAAGATAGATCTTTTACTGGGGTCAAAACTTCTTGAAGGCTGGCAGGCCGGAGGCATGCGCAAGATCAACGTGACACAGCGTCAAAACGGCCTGAACGCGGGCAAGCCGGTGATGAATTTCGCCGCGCCCGAAAGCCGCCTCCAGTCAATCAAACTCGCTGGCGAAACTTTTGACAAGGTTGTGGTGCGTTTCGACTTCCAGGAATATGACGAAACCGACCAGGAATACACATACGACCTGATTCAGCGCGATGAAGAGGGCAACATCGTGGGTGGAGAGACCTTTGTGATAAAGGCGCCCAAGCTTGTGAAACTGCCGCTCGATATCGTGAAAATCGACCATGCCGGCGGAAAGGTCGAACTGAAAGTCGACGACCCGACATACAAGACCATGTACTGGAAGAACGCGCTCGGCGACGACATCCAGAAAGGCTCGAGCATCACAGTGAAACCGACCGGCACCGACAACGAGTTCTTGGTTCACGCCTTTACTCCCGAGGGCAATGTGGCGGTTGCCACCATCAAGCTTGACCCGACTGTGGGCATCGAGTCGGTGACGAAACCCGCGAGCGACAAGACCAAGGTAACACTGCGTGCCGGAGCCGAGGAGGGTGGCCGACTGGTGCTGACTTCAGTACTCAATAATGCTCAGAGTGTTACGGTACCTCTTGAGACCGGTGCCGCAAGTGCCGACATTGACATGGCTCAGCTGCCGAAAGGTGTTTACGCCGTGACCTATATGGTAGGTGACGAGATTGTGGAAACAGTAAAATTCACATACTGATGAAAAAATTTCCCGCAAGTTGCATGGAGTTTCAGAAATTTTCTGTAACTTGCGGGAAATTTTAAACAATCTGTCACATTTTTATGCCCGCAAGCTGGCATGATCACCGGGGATGCAAAACCGGTATCGCCACACTGCACTGCCATAAAATCACAGCTAACAATCATACCTTTTTTCAATAATTTCAATCTCTGACAATATGAAAAAACTTCTACTCATGTTTGTCACCGGCGTGATGGCATCTGTTGCCGTCGGCGCAGAGGCCGAGCCGTTCAAGGCCGTGCTTACCCAGGCGGGCGAGCTAAGCGCCGTGCTTGGCGATCAGGTAAATGTAATCGACGCTGTTGAGGTGGAGGGCCCGATGAACGAGGCCGACTTCCACACACTCTGTCTGGCCGGTTACTGCGGCAACCTGAGGTCGGTGGATCTGAGCGGCGCACAGCCCGAGGGGAACGTAATTCCCGCAAAGGCCTTCTGGATCCACTTGCAGAGCAATCCGGTAGAGGGCGCACGCGACCGTTCGCTGATCTCGACCGTGATTCTGCCCGACCAGATTACCGAAATCGGCATGCTGGCTTTTAATCAGCTGCCTCTGACCGACTTCAAGTTCCCCGCATCGCTGAAGTCAATCGGGCGGTATGCGTTTATGAATACGCTTGACTGGAAAGAGGAAACACTCGTGCTCCCCGACGGACTGGAAACAATCGGCTATGGAGCGTTCTCTCATAAGGATTTCAAGAAAGTGGTTTTGCCCGCATCAATCAAGGAGATCGGTGAGCAGGCATTCTCACAGTGTCTCGTAGAGGAGATAAACCTTCCCGAGGGACTTGAGACGATCGGCAGGCATGCTTTTTACTGGACTGACCTTAAGTCGGTGTCGATTCCCGCATCGGTGACCAGCCTCGGCAATGGCGCGTTCACGGCGTGTCAGGAGCTGAAAGAGGCCGTGCTCCCCGAGGGGATGACCTCTGTGCCCGCAGAGCTTTTCTCGGGGTGCGAGAATCTGGTGTCGGTAAACATGCCGTCGACTGTGGTGTCAATCGGCGAGAGCGCTTTCAGCGCATGCCTGGCAATAGAGAGCATGACCCTGCCCGAAGGGCTGGCGTCGATTGGCCGCAACGCGTTCTTCAGATGCAATTTCAAGACGCTCGACATCCGCTGTGCCGATGATGTGGTGAAACCGCAGATGTTCGCCGGAATGGACCGTCTGGAGTCAGTGACAATCCCCGATTCGTGGGAACAGCTCCGGGAGGGCCTGTTCATGAACTGCGGCCTCCGGGAAGTCACGCTGCCCGCACAGCTTAAGACGGTCGACAAAGAGGCGTTCATGGGTTGCGTCAACCTTACGTCGGTCACTCTGCCCGAGGGGCTTGAGAGCGTGGGCGAGTCGGCATTCTCGTACTGCCGCCTGCAAAAGCTCGAGCTGCCCGCATCGGTGACGAGCCTCGCCGCCGGAAGTTTCGCGCTGGGCGTATGGGGCGATGTATATTCGCTGAACCCGGTGCCCCCTGTGTGCGACGACCAGAATATGCTCATGGGCGCTTACGGCAACACGCTCTATGTGCCTGCGGGGAGCAAGGAGGCTTACGCCGGGGCCTACGGCTGGGAGCTGTTCAACAACATCGCCGAGTATGATCCGTCGGCAATCGGCGACATCGCCGCCGACGGCGACGCGGCAGTGAAGGTCAGCGGCGGTGCCATCGTGGTATCGGGCGGCGCATTCGAGGTCTACACGGCCGACGGCCGCCTGGTGGCCTGCGGCATGGCCGACGGCGAGACACAGGTTGCCGCCACGCCGGGCATCTACGTGGTGCGTGTGGGCGACACCACCGCCAAGGTGGCCCTGTGACACATCCCGCAACAAACCGGAATTCATGGACGCATGATTAATTCATGGACTCACGAATAGAGATAGAATCAGCAGTGATAACTAAAGATTGAGATTAATAAGTAGCACTGTAATTGTTACTATCTTCATTTCAGGGTGCAAACCCGATAGTGATTGCCCCGCCGCTGCCGTTGAGGCCCCGGCGGGGATTTTATTTCTCCGACCGACCACCAGCGATTGCCCCGAATTAAAAACCACAACAACCAAAAGTCTCAAATTTATTGGCCGCGGTCGCGGCCCGAACCATCAGAACCAACACCCATGGCGCCAACATCAGTCTGACCCGTTCCCTTTCCGGTCTCAAAATGCAGGAGGGTGTTGCAGAACCCCTCAAAT
>CALJBF010000036.1 GCA_938027385.1 uncultured Porphyromonadaceae bacterium
GGGGGGGTAATATCTGTTGAAAATCGCTTATATAATTCTCAGCAACATTCCCTTAGAGGCTCGCCCAGCAACAGGGGACTGGATCGTACCCGCTTATGAATGGATTAATTGATGCCGCGGGAATATCACGGCAACTTTAGGGGGAGGCGGGGTGTTGTAGATACAGGCGGCAATGCCTAACAGAATGCCTTACAAAACTCATCACAGAATGTCATCACTCTTCACAAGCAGACAAAACGGCGCTTGCGGGCGCTATCCGGCATACCTATGGATGCCCCTGGCCGTGATTCTCGCCACGCTGTGGTTGGCGCCGCTGGCCGTGGCGCAGACGAAACCGCTCACTGCCCTGGCCACCGACTCGGTGCTGGCCACCACGCGCATCATAGACCTTGAGAACGGCGCCCGCGCCATCAGGGCGTGCCCGTCGGGGATAAAGACGCTCACCCCCGAGCAGGACTCTATCGCCCGACGCGCCGAGATGTTCTATTTCGACCAGTTCCGCCATTCGCAGGACCCCGAGGCCCCCACGTTCCTGTTCATGAGCAAGAGCGCCGACATGCTGATGGGCATCGGCGGGGTGGTGCGCATGCGCGGATGGTATGAATGGGGCGGCGCTGTGCCTACGCCGGCGTTCATGCCGTCAATGATACCGATACCGGCCGACGCGGCCTCGATGCGGCGTTTCGGCACTACCCCCTCGGGCACCGCTCTCTACTTCGTGGTGCTGGGCAACAGCCGACTGGGTGAATACAAACTGTATATCGAGGCCAATTTCAACGGCTACCAGAGCCGTGACTTCCTGCTAAAGAAGGCCTACGCCACTCTGGGCGACGTGACGGTGGGCTATGCCGCGTCGACGTTCTCTGACCCGGCGGCACTCCCCCCGACAGTCGACGCCTCGGGCGCGACGAACAAAATCGGCAAGACCGACGTGCTGGTGCGGTGGATGCGTACTTTCCGCACGGGCATCACGGTGGCCGTATCGGCCGAGAACCCTTCGGCATCCATAGACTGCGGCGCGGCGTCGCAGACCGCCCGGTCGACCCAGTGGCTCCCTGACGGAGCGGCTTTCGTGCAGTACCAGTGGGGGCACGGCGGCATGGAGCATGTGCGCCTGTCGGGGATTGTGCGCGGCCTCCCCTACCGCGATCTCGCTGCATCATGCAACCGCACCGTGGCGGGGTGGGGCCTGCAGCTCAGCTCGGTGGCGCATCCGGTGCCGCAGGTCACCACCTACGCCACACTGAGTTACGGGCACGGCTATGCGGGTCTGAGCAACGATTTCGCCACCGGGAACTACGACCTTGTGGCCGATCCTGCCGCTCCGGGGCGCCTCTATGCCCCGGCGGCATACGGATACAACATAGGGGTGCAGTACAATTTCACCCCGGCGCTGTTCGTGTCGGCCTCGTTCAGCCAGAACCGCTACCTCCCCTCGCATCCGGTCAGTCCCGACGAGTACCGGCGGGGATGGATGGCGGCGGCCAACTGTTTCTGGAACATCCTGCCGCGCCTGCAGGTAGGTGCCGAATTCATGATCGGCCGTCGTGTCAACGCCGACCACGCCGCCCGCATGGCGCGCCGCATCGGCGCCATGTGCCAGTATTCATTCTGAAACCCGCCGGGAAAGCTGCATCGCCGTAAAAACAAAATATGAAAACAAAAGACGGCGCCGTGTCAGATGCATCTGACACGGTG
This sequence comes from uncultured Porphyromonadaceae bacterium, assembly GCA_938027385.1. Classification (GTDB taxonomy): domain Bacteria; phylum Bacteroidota; class Bacteroidia; order Bacteroidales; family Muribaculaceae; genus UBA7173. Next base: position 1,699 of record CALJBF010000036.1, read on the forward strand.
CCGTCGTTATGGTTCAATGGCCCGGAGGCCGGGTGATCAGTCGGCGAGTTTGGCTTTGATGAACTCGCGGTTGAGGCGTGCGATGTTGCTCAGCGAGATGTTCTTGGGGCACTCGGCTGCGCAGGCACCGGTGTTGGTGCAGTTGCCGAAACCGAGCTCGTCCATCTTGCGCACCATGGCGCGGGCGCGGCGTGCGCGCTCAACCTGGCCCTGGGGCAGCAGTGCGAACTGGCTTACCTTGGCCGATACGAAGAGCATGGCCGAGCCGTTCTTGCAGGCTGCCACGCAGGCGCCGCAACCGATGCAGGTAGCCGAGTCCATAGCCTCGTCGGCAACCTCTTTCGAGATGGGGAGGTTGTTGGCGTCGGGTGCGCCGCCGCAGTTGAACGACACATAGCCGCCGGCCTGCTGGATCTTGTCGAATGCGTGACGGTCAACCATAAGGTCGCGGATCACGGGGAAAGCGGCCGAGCGCCAGGGTTCGATGGTGATTTCGTCGCCGTCATTGAACTTGCGCATGTGCAGCTGGCAGGTCGTGATGCCCTGCACGGGGCCGTGGGGATGACCGTTGATGTAGAGCGAGCACATGCCGCAGATGCCCTCGCGGCAGTCTGAGTCAAACACCACAGGCTCCTCGCCTTTGTCGATGAGCTGCTGGTTGAGCATGTCGAGCATCTCGAGGAACGACGAGCCGGTCGAGACATTGTCGATATGATATTTGACGAACTGACCGGGTTCTTTGGGCCCGCGCTGACGCCAGATTTTGAGATTTACGCTAATAGTATTTTCCATAATTGTATATCAGGGCGGGGTGTTTACGATTTGTAGTTACGTGTCTGAACCTTGATGGCCTCGTATTTGAGGGGCTCCTTGAGCAGGATGGGACGCTCGTTGTCGCCGGTGAACTTCCAGCAGCCTACATACATGTAGTCCTGGTCGTTACGGGCGGCCTCGCCGTCGGCGGTCTGGTACTCTTCGCGGAAGTGTGCGCCGCACGACTCGTTGCGGTGCAGGGCGTCGATTGCCATCATGCGGGCGATTTCGAGGAAGTCCTCGAGACGCAGGGCCTTTTCAAGCTCGGTGTTGAGGGTATCGGCCTCGCCCACGATGCGCAGGTCGGCATAGAACTCCTTCTTGATGGCGGCGATCTCGTCGATAGCCTTCACGAGGCTCTGCAGGGTGCGGCCCATGCCCACGAGGTTCCACATCACGTGGCCCAGTTTCTTGTGGAGCTGGTCGGGCGACTGCTTGCCCTTGATTGCCATCAGGCGCGCGATGCGGTCGCGCACACCCTTCTCGGCCTTGTCGAACTCGGGGGTGTCGGTGCTGAAACGGGGAACCTTGATCTGGTCAGAGAGGTAGTTCTGCATCGTGTAGGGGAGCACGAAGTAACCGTCGGCCAGACCCTGCATGAGTGCCGAGGCACCCAGACGGTTGGCGCCGTGGTCAGAGAAGTTGCACTCGCCGATGGCGAACAGACCGGTGATCGAGGTCTGCAGCTCGTAGTCGACCCAGATGCCGCCCATGGTGTAGTGCGATGCCGGGAAGATCATCATCGGGGTCTCGTAGGGGTTGTCGTCAGAGATCATCTGGTACATGTCGAAGAGGTTGCCGTAGCGGTCGGCGACGGCCTGCTTGCCCAGACGGTCGATGGCGTATTTGAAGTCGAGGTAGACGGCATTGCCGGTGCCGACGCCGTAACCGGCGTCGCAGCGCTCTTTGGCGGCACGCGAGGCGATGTCGCGGGGGCAGAGGTTACCGAAGGCGGGGTAGCGGCGCTCCAGGTAGAAGTCGCGGTCCTCGTCGGGGATGTCGGTGGGTTTCTTCTTGCCGGCGCGGATTGCCTCGGCGTCTTCTTTCTTCTTGGGCACCCAGATGCGGCCGTCGTTACGGAGCGACTCAGACATAAGTGTGAGTTTCGACTGGTCTTCGCCGTGCACGGGGATACATGTGGGGTGGATCTGGGTGAAGGCGAGGTTGGCCAGATAGGCACCCTTGCGGAAGGCCTGGATGGCGGCCGAGCCGTTGCAGCCCATGGCGTTGGTCGACAGGAAGAAGGCGCGACCGTAACCGCCGGTGGCGAGCACCACTGCGTGTGCGGCGTAGCGCTCGATCTCGCCCGTGACGAGGTTTCGCATGATCACACCGCGGGCGCGGCCGTCGATAATCACGATGTCAAGCATCTCGCGGCGCACGTAGCTCTTCACGGTGCCCTTCTCGATCTGGCGGTTCAGCGAGGCGTAGGCGCCGAGCAGCAGCTGCTGGCCGGTCTGACCCTTGGCGTAGAACGTAC
>CALJBF010000037.1 GCA_938027385.1 uncultured Porphyromonadaceae bacterium
CGAGGTGGTGGTGCGCGACGGCTATATCTACATCTATCTGGCGCGCCCCACACAGGTGAAACTTTTCTCGATACTGGGGCAGCCCATCGCCACCGAGACCCTGAGCGCCGGCACACACCGTCTGCGCCTGACATCACGCGGCATCTACCTGCTCCGTGCCGGCTCAATCACCCGCCGCGTCACCATCTGACGACTCCGCGCTGACACTGCAATGTGATAAATTTGTTAAATCTCGGGGAAAGTGTGGTGAAATTAATGAAAATTGCCTAATTTCGCATCGTGAACCGCTGTGGGCTCACATTCCTGTTTTGACAATCAACCTTAAATATCAACAATAAACACAGAAACTTCATGAAGAAACTTTTACTCTCGCTTTTCATGAGTGTGATGGCTTGCCTGGGCGCTGTAGCTCAGACAACCGTTACGGCCGAGCAGCTCAGCGCCGCTATCGGCAAGGCTGAAACCATCTCGGGTTATACATTCGACATCGAGAAAAACAACGGTTCCACCGCACCCTCACTGCATGCCGGTACCAACGCTATCCGTCTGTATGCCAAGGGTACACTGAAAATTTCAGGTGACAAACTGACAAAGATTGTCATCAAGCTTGCTTCTGATGCCTCGTATCGCTACACCACCTTCGAGCCTTCGGTAGGCGCCCTCAATCCCGCCCAGGCCGCAGGTGACACCGAGATTGTATGGGAAGGCGATGCCACCGAGGTTACATTCACAGTAGGTGACAAGGCTACCATGGGTACCGACGGCGATACCAAAGCCGGTCAGATTCGTTTCGCATCTGTCGAGATTTATGGCGAAGGTGGCGAGACTCCTGTTGACCCCACTCCCGGTCCGGGCGAGGATCCCGATCCTGTTGATCCCCAGGGCGGCGTGACCTTCACTGCCGAGCAGCTCAGCGCCGCAATCGGTGCCTCAGCAAATCTTTCGGGTTACACCTTCGATATCCAGAAGAACAACGGTTCGACCACTCCGCAGATGAACAAGACCAACCTGCGCATCTATGCCAAAGGCTCCATGTCGGTGTCTGGCAAGAAACTGACCAAGATTGTCGTTACTCTTGCATCTGACGCCTCATTCCGTTACACCACGTTCGAGCCCTCTGTAGGCGTTCTCAACCCCGCTCAGGCCGCAGGTGACACCGAAATCGTATGGGAAGGCGATGCCACCGAGGTTACATTCACTGTAGGCGACAACGCCACCATGGGTACAGACGGCGAGACCAAAGCCGGTCAGATCCGTCTGGCATCGGTGACCATTTATGGCGAACCGGGCGAAGGTGGTGATACCCCCGTTGTTCCTACTCCCGACGAGAATCTTATCCTCAGCGCTGATTTCGAGACCAGTGACGGCGGTTTCACTTTCGCCGACAATGTATTCGGTGACGACAAGAACGTATGGCAGCATGACACCAGCTACGGTTACATGAAGGCCTCTGCTTATGCCGGTGGTGCCAACGCTGTAGAAGGTGCTTACCTCGTATCGCCCGTCATGGACCTCACCAACCGCAACGAAATCGTGCTGACATTCAAGCATGCCCTCGGCCACGCCAAGACCATCGAGCCCGCCGAGATGCTGTCGCTCTGGGTACGCGAGGAGAACATGGACTGGTCTGTACAGCTCCCCATCCAGGCATGGCCCTCTTACGAGGGCGTGAGCGGCAACTTCACCAAGTTCGCCGAGGCCGGTGAATATGACCTCGACCAGTTCAAGGACAAGAAGATTCAGCTCGGCTGGAAATATACCTCGACCGACGCTACCGCTCCCACCTGGGAAATCGACGCCGTGAAAGTTACCGGCAAGATCGATAACGCCATCAGCGACATCGAGGCTGACGTCAACGCCCCCGTTGAATACTTCAACCTGCAGGGTGTGCGCGTTGCCAACCCCGAGAACGGCCTCTACATCATGCGCCAGGGCAACAAGGTGACCAAGGTCATCCGCTGATCACGCGCATAAAAAGACAGGATTACTTTCAAGCACTCGTTAAATAATAGACGAAATTGCTTTGCTCAGGCGGTGTGTCGTGCGACACACCGCCTTTTTTTATGCAAATTTTGGGTATACGCTAAGAATAAGCTAACTTTGCGCACGAAATGGCACAACCGTCGACACTGACCGCACCACTCACTTTTGTTCCCCGTTACA
>CALJBF010000038.1 GCA_938027385.1 uncultured Porphyromonadaceae bacterium
CGGACTATGGACAAAAGTGGACGAAACCCTGCCCCAAAACCGGAGAAAAAACAGAAAAAACGAAAAAAACAGAGAAAAACGAGAAAAAAGCAATACTATAGAAGTGGCGTTGCAAATTGACAGCACATTTTCCCGGCAAGAATTACATTGTTCAGACAAGCCGCCAATTAGGCGCCGGCCATACATGTCATGTCGCCGACAGAGAGCGCATGCGGCAAAATCTGTTGCAGGAATCGATATAATAGCGTAAATTTGCGTGATAAAGCATAACTAATCATGAAATATCTCGAAGGCCCGGTAAGAGGCGTATGGATAATGGAGCCCGAACGGTTCGGCGACGACCGCGGGTGGTTTATGGAGACATTCCGTCTCGACGACTTCCGGCGCGCCACCGGACTGGAGAACATAGAGTTCGTGCAGGACAACGAGTCGATGTCGCGGCGCGGGGTACTGCGCGGGCTGCATTACCAGCGCGGCGCTGCCGCCCAAGGGAAACTTGTAAGGGTAAGCCTGGGCGAGGTACTTGACGTGGCGGTCGACCTGCGGCGTGACTCACCGACTTTCGGTGCACACGTGGCCGTGCGGCTGTCAGACACCAACGGGGTGCAGATATACATCCCCCGCGGTTTCGCCCACGGGTTTCTGGTGCTCAGCGACGAAGCCCGGTTTGAATACAAAGTCGACAACTATTACAGTCCCGGTGCCGAGGGAGCCGTGAGATTCGATGACCCGCAGATCGGCATAATGTGGCCCCTGAAAGGCATCACCCCCACCCTGTCTGAGAAAGACCTGAAAGCACCGTATCTAAAAGACATTCCCCTCGACCGACTGCCATGAGAGCGCTTACATCCGCCGAAACCGCACGCCTTGAGGCCAACGGTTGCCGTTGCCGCGACTGGAGCGCCATAACCGTAGACGAATTTTTCAATGCCGGGAACTACCATAACGTCAGATTCGCGGGCAAAGTCACCCTGGGACGCACCGACGGCCCTGACCACGTAATCGGCGGTATTCCCTACCCTCCAGGCATATCCGACGCCACCGTATGCGACTGCCAAATTGGCGACAACTCATATATATATAATATAAGCGGTGGAATCGCAGGATACGACCTCGCTCCGGGCGCGGCTGTCATAGGGTGTCACCGCCTGACGTTCACGCCCGGCTCGGCATGTGGCGAGGGCATCACCGCCGAGGTGCTCGACGAGACAGGCTCACTGCCGGTAACCTTGCACCGCGCACTCACGGCCCAGCTGGCCTACGCCTCGCTCACAGACAAGGGGTTCGGCCACGCGCACAATGAAATGGCACGGCGTCTGGCCGCCACATACACGCACGGCACAATCGGGCACGATGCCCTGGTAACAGGGTGTGGCACTATCGAGAACGTAAACATCGGCTCCGACACCGTAATTGACGGCGCGACCGCACTGCATGACGGCACAGCCGACGGCGGCCACATCGGCCCCGGCGTGACCGCACGCGGTTTTATCGCCTTACGCGACAGCCATATCACCGGTCACGCAAACATACAGCGGTGTTTCATAGGCGCTAACGTTACGCTTGACAGTCTTTCAGCCCACGACAGCCTGTTTTTCGCCAACTCGCATCTGTGCAACGGCGAGGCGGCGGCTATCTTCGCCGGCCCGTTCACCGTATCGGAACACAAGTCGACACTTCTAATCGGTGGCGCTTTCTGGATGTTCAACGCCGGGTCAGGCACCAACCAGAGCAACCACCTTTACAAACTCGGACCTGAATACTACGGTTTCACCGGGCGCGGCACCCGTGCCGGGTCTGACAGCTATATTCTATGGCCAGCACGCATCGGAGCCTTCACCACCGCGCTTGGAAGACACTACGGCCACCCCGACACCGAAATGTTTCCGTTCTCATACCTGGTCAATGAGCCCGACGGCTCGTCGCGTCTTATCCCGGGCATCGCACTCGAACGCATAAGCGTCGAACGCGACACCCGCAAATGGCCATCGCGCGACAGACGCAGCAAGGAGAACCGCGCCGATCTCGTCACTTTCGATGCCCTAAACCCCTATACTGTAAGCCGCCTGATGGCAGGGATGGACATACTCAGCCAGATGCCTGCAGGGCATGATCTGAGACAGAACGGATTCCATATCGCCGCACGTGATATCTCCAAGGGAATTGGCCGTTACCGCGACGCCCTTCTGCGGTATTTCGGCTCCGTGGCCGCACCCGGGCCGAAACTCGAGACAGATATTGCGCCGACAGACTGGGTCGACTTAGGGGGATTCGTCACCACCCGACAGCTCGTCAACCGCCTCGGCACAGAAATCCGGGAGACATCCGATGCCGAAACACTGCGGGCCGCGCTTGACCGTTTCCGCACCGAAAGCGACTCGGCGGCAGCCCGCTGGCGACGCGCCATAGCATCTGACATGCTGTGGAGCCGGTACGGACCCGACGGCGCCGCAACCATGCGCCGTGATGCCGCGGCCGCCGAACGTGCGCGCCTGACCGCCCTGCTCGCCGAGGGGGAGGCCGAAGGTCAGCGTACCGGGAAGGATTTTGTCGAGTCGGACCTGGCCGCCACCCTACGCGACCGTCTCGCGGCTATGTGAGGCGGCGCGTCCCCGGCTTTTATGATAATTGACTTGCAAGACGGCGGAATATTTGGTGGATTGCCAAACATTCGCTAACTTTGTCGCGTTACTTATTGGAAGGCTTGAACCATGAGCCGACGGTATGATTTCAGGGTCTCCCCCGCCTGACCGCGGGGCGGGGCGCTTTCTTTTTACCGTCTGCCGATACGCCTGCCATACAGAAAATCACATTATTCACGAAACACCAAAAAGCTATATATCATGGCATTGACTTACATGACCAAAGAGGGCTACAAGCAGAAAATGCAGGAAATAGCCTATCTCGAATCAGTAGAACGCCCCCGCGTATCGGCCGCTATCGCCGAGGCGCGCGACAAAGGCGACCTCTCCGAGAATTCAGAATATGACGCAGCCAAAGAGGCCCAGGGCCTCCTTGAAATGAAAATCGCCAAACTCAAGGATCTTGTGGCAAACGCACGCATCCTTGACGAATCGCGCCTGTCGAAAGATGAGGTGGCAATCCTCTCGAAGGTGAAGATCACCAACATCGCCAACGGCATGACAATCGAATACACCATCGTCGCTGACTCCGAGGCCAACCTCCGCGAGAAAAAAATCGGCGCGTCGACCCCCATCGCCAAGGGCCTTCTGGGTCACAAGCTCGGCGATGTGGTCGAAATTACCGTGCCTGCCGGGGTAATGAAGTTTGAAATCAAGGAAATCAGTTTCTGACAGATGGCAACGTTATTCTCACGTATCGCCGCCGGCGAGATTCCCTCATACAAGGTGGCCGAGGATGACCGCCATTTCGCATTCCTCGACATCAACCCCGTGCACCCGGGCCATGTGCTGGTCATCCCCAAAAAGGAAACCGACTATATCTTCGATCTTGATGACGATGAGTATGCGGCCCTGATGCTTTTCGCCAAGCGCGTGGCCAAGGCCCTGAAGGCCGCCATCCCTTGCCGCAAGGTGGGCGTCACGGTTATCGGCCTCGACGTGCCCCACACGCATGTGCACCTTGTGCCCATGGACAAGGGTGACGACATGAACTTCTGCGGCCAGAAACTCACCCTCCCCGCCGATGAGATGGAGAAGATCGCCGCCAACATAGCCTCGCATTTCGAATGACAATGAAACATATCATCGCCTACGCATCAGCCGGCCTGCTCGTACTGTCGGCCGTATCGTGCTCAAAAGCAAAGTGGACGGTAGAGGGCAATATCAAAGGCGCCGAAGGTCAGGAGCTGATTCTCGAAGCCGCCAACGAGGTCGGAAACTGGTACGGCATCGACACCGTGACGGTGGCCGATGACGGCTCGTACCGTTTCAGCCGCGAACCGGAGGGTCAGCCCGAAATCTTCCGCCTGCGCCTGGGCAAGGAGACGGCATATTTCCCCGTTGATTCCATCGAGACCGTTACCCTCGACGCCTCGGTTCCGGGGATGACCGCCAATTACACCCTGGCCGGTTCTGACGAGGCCCTGGCCATGCAGCGCGCCAACGCGATGGTCGACTCGGCCAGCCGCGCCAACGCCCTGAACGACATCAGTTTCAAGCGTGACCTGGCACAACTTGTGATGCGTAACCCATCGGGGATGACGGCATATTACACCATTTTCCGCCGCGTGGGGGGCACACCGCTGTTCAATCCCGCGTCGAAAGCCGACAACCGCATCATCGGCGCCGTGGCAAACGCCTTCAACGAGTACCGCCCCGCCGACCCGCGCACCCGCATGCTGGCCGACCTATTCCTGTCGAACCGCGCTGCATCGCGTCCCGTAGTGCCCGGCGACACACTCGTGGCAGAGGAAATCTCATTACCCGAGATAGCCCTGCACGACGCCAAAGGCAACCTGCGCTCGCTCACGGCCGAGGCCTCGAAAGGAAAGGTGATAATTCTGAACTTCACTGCCTACTCGGCACAGGAGTCGCCCGCCATCAACCTTGAGCTGGGCAAGATTTACAACGCTAACAAAGCCAACGGCCTGGAGATTTATCAGATAGGCTTTGACGACGACGAATACCTGTGGCGCAACTCGGCAAAGAATATCCCCTGGATCGCCGTCTACAATTCGTCGGCCGACGGGGTGAACACGCTCCGCGACTACAATGTGGGCGCACTCCCCGCCACGTTCATCATCAACCGCCAGGGCGAACTGGTTGAACGTGTCGCCGACTTCTCGAAACTTCAGTCAGCCGTCGCCAGGTATCTCTGACAGACACCCGGCACAGACATCATGCGAATACAATGACAGCCGCCGCTCTCAGACTGCAGGTGCTCATCGTCACACACCGGCCCGACGGACTCCGCCGGGTCGAGGCGATGAAACTGCCCTGTGTCGAGGGCGTCGGCTATGTAATATCCTGGCAGAATCACGGCAACACACCGGTACCCGAAGGCATAGCCTCCCGTAGCGACATCATTGTGAGCCGGTTTGACCGCGCCGGAGTCAGCGCGAACCGCAACAACGCTTTTGACGCCGCCACAGCTCCGGTGGTGCTCGTGGGCGACGATGACCTTGCGTACGATCCGTCCGCATTCACCGAGATTATCAGGATATTCGACACACATCCCGAACTCGATTTCGCCACTTTCCGCTACTCCGGCGGCGACAACAAGCAGTATCCGGCAACAGAAACGCCACTGACGCCGATACCCGCAGGATTCCACCTTACCGCATTCGAGACAGCCATACGCCGCAACGCACGCACGGCACGCCTGCGGTTCCGAGAGGATTTCGGGCCGGGCGCCCCACGTTACATAGCGGGTGAGGATGACATGCTGTTGGTTACGGCCGGACGGCTGGGGCTGGTGGGGCGGTTCTTTCCGCTGACCATCGCCCGGCACGAGGGTGTGACCACCGGATACCGCCCCATAGCTGACCCGCGCGTGGCCCAGACAACAGGCGCCATAATCAGGGCAACCCACCGCGGCATCGGATGGATCCCCAGATTGCCGCTGACCGCCTGGCGGCTGTGGCGCGGAGGCAGAATGCCGTTTTTTCGCGCATTGAAACATCTTTCCGCCGGAGCCCTGGCCTACCGCGAAACCCCATAACCACAACTTCTACAGATTTCTCTCCCGACACATGGAAGACAAAGCAAAACTTACCATAGTAATTCCGGTCAAGGACCGTGCAGGCATAGTCGACGCCACGCTTGACAGCGTGCACAAACAACGTCTGCGTCCGCTTGACGTAGTCCTCGTCGACAACGGGTCGACCGACGGCACCCTCGCCGTGCTTCAGGCATGGAAAGAGCACTGCGAGAGCCCCGGATTCAGGGTCACCGTGGTCAGCGAACCGGTGCCCGGCGCCGCCGCGGCACGCAACCGCGGCCTGGAGGAGGTGACCACCCCCTACACGATGTTCTTCGACTCTGACGACCTGATGACCCCCGCGCACGCCCAGCGCGCGGTCGAGGCTCTTGACAAGGGGTATGACATCGTCGGCTGGGATGTCTCAAGCCTGAGACTGAACAAAAAAGTCAGGATTGACCGCTTTTATGTACGCAAACCATTATGGCACTGTATTCTGCACGGTTCGTTCGCAACCGTGAGGTATGCGGCACGCACTGAAATGTTCCGCCTTGCCGGTGGATGGAATCCCAAAGACCGGGGCTGGGACGACATAGAGCTCGGCACACGCCTGCTGGCGATGGAGCCATCGATGCTTAAGCTGCAGGGCGACATCACGGTCAACGTCATCTGCCGTGTGAACTCCATGACCGGCGAGGCCTTCTCGCCGTCGGCCGAACGCTGGGAGGCGTCGCTTGACCGCATAGAGCATACCCTCTACTATGAGGATATGCCCACTGACGTGGTTGACCTCAGACGCGCGCACCTGGCCGGCCTCTATGCCGCCGAAGGGAATCCGGAAGAAGCCATACGCCTGATGCGCAAGGTAAAAGAGCGCTACCACGGATTCAGACGCGTACTGATGGATTTCGCGTTCCGCTATACCGCGCTTGGCGGCCGGGGGCTGGGCATACTCATGGCACCCTTCTTCAAAACCGACATTAAAAGACTGACACCGTGACTGCGACACCATCCGCAAGCGCGCCGATTATGCCGCCGGAACCCAGGCCGAAGGTGTCGGTGCTGATCACCACTTACAACCAGGCCGATACCCTGCCGACGGCACTTGACTCCATTCTGGCGCAGAAAACGGATTTTGAAATCGAGATATGCCTTTCAGACGACTGTTCGACCGATTCCACTCCGACCGTATGCGAGCGCTATGCCGCCCGCTACCCTGAAATCATTAAATATCACCGCAACAGCCACAACCTCGGCGCACGCGACAACTACTTCACCACCATGATGCGGTGCCGCGGCAAGTATATCGCCGACCTCGCCGGCGACGACTACTGGACCCGCACCGACAAGTTGGCACGGCAGGTGGCCATACTCGATTCCGATTCGCGCATTGTTCTGGTTCATACCGACTGGCGATACCTCGACGCCCACACCGGCCTGGCACATCCCTCGGGCAACCCGCATGATTCGCCGTCGCTCCGAGCCCGTGTGCCGGGACTCGACATGATCGTTCCCATCCTCGATGCCGGAGACCACATGGTAATCCACTCGTGCACGGCGGTTTACCGGGCCGACGTGACACAGCACACGGTAAAGGACAACCCCGAATGGTTCGCCAATCCCGACTATCCTTGCGAGGACCTGCAGCTGATGTGCCTGCTCGCCGAGCAGGGTGATGTCTGCTACATCGACGAACCGATGATGGCCTACCGTGTCGGGCATGACCAGATGACCTCGACAGCCGACCCCGTAAAGGCTTTTGACTTCAACATGGGCACACTGCGTCTGCGCCATGACCTGGCCAGAAAATTCGTGCTCAGCCCGCGCGACATCCCCTCGCTGCGGCGTCACGCCGCATACGTAATAGGACTCGCCCGAAAGGCCCGCGACCGCGACCGCCACGCGATGGCCGTGGAATATTGCCGCCGCAACCGCATCGGCATTCCCCTGCGCACGCGAATACGCAGCCTGCTGTTCCGCATCACGGGCCGGTAGGCACAAAAGCAAGACAGCCCACCGTAACGACGGTGGACTGTCTCTGGTTCCGGATGCCCGCAGACGGCTTTGTTTGAAGCACACCGTCAGGTGATGAGTCGGGCTATATATCTATTGCTTTAATTTAATCTACGATGGTTAGACGCCCGGCGCGCCCAAAGGTTTAACCCGCCGGTAAAAAATTTCATGATTTTTTTGTAATTTTGTAGCGAATAAGCGGCGCGCCCTCCGGCGAGCCGCACATATCGCTCATTATCAGAGGATAGCACACATCCGCCAAGACAATATTCCGAAAGATGAACATAGCTATTGTCGGCGCATCAGGCGCCGTTGGACAGGAACTCATGCGCACGCTCCAGCAGCGTGACTTTCCGGTTGACAACCTGACGCTTTTCGGCTCGGCCCGCTCGGCCGGCCGGCAATATACATTCCATGGCAAAGCCATTACCGTCAAGGAACTGCGTGATAACGACGACTTCCGCGACATCGACATCGCCTTTACCTCGGCCGGAGCCGGCACATCACGCGACTTCGCCGGCACCATCACACGCCACGGCGCACTGATGATCGACAACTCGTCGGCTTTCCGTCTCGACGCCGACGTGCCCCTGGTAGTGCCCGAGGTGAACGGCGCCGACGCCCTCGACGCCCCGCGCCACATCATCGGCAACCCCAACTGCACCACCATACAGATGGTGGTGGCCCTCAAGCCCATCGATGACCTCTCGCCCATCACCCGCATCCGCGTGGCCACATATCAGGCCGCCTCGGGAGCCGGGCAGGCCGCCATGGACGAGCTGTGGGCACAGTACGGAGCCTTAAGCCGCGGCGAGACTCCGGTCGTATCGAAGTTCTCGGCACAACTTGCCGGCAACGTCATTCCGCACATCGACGTCTTCACAGACAACGGATACACCAAAGAGGAGATGAAGATGGTTAACGAGACACGCAAGATCATGCACCGCCCCGACATCCGCGTAAGCGCCACCTGCGTGCGCGTGCCGGTGATGCGCGCCCACTCCGAGGCCATCTGGGTGCAGACACGCGACCGCATTACCGTCGACCAGGCCCGTGCCGCGTTCGCCGCCGCCCGTGGTGTGGTGGTGATGGACGACCCCGCCGCCAAAGTCTATCCCATGCCACTCGACCTGGCTCACACCGACCCCGTGTATGTGGGACGTCTGCGCGAAGACCTCGCTGACGACAACGCCCTCACATTCTGGACCGTGGCCGACCAGATACGCAAAGGCGCCGCCCTCAACGCCGTGCAGATTGCCGAATATATCCTGGCACACCGCTGAATCCGGTTCCCATACGCCGGGAATTTCGTCTGACATCAACATCACTACCTAAAAGCCAACCGCCATCAACCCCCTGGTATCAAATCCGGTAGCTATCTTTCTGATAGTGCTGGTCATAATACTTCTGGCGCCGGTGATTCTCAACAGGCTTAAGATACCCCACATCGTGGGGATGATAGCCGCAGGAATCATCGTGGGGCCTTACGGCCTGAACATTCTCGACCGCGACAGCTCTTTCGAGATTTTCGGGCAGGTAGGGCTGCTGTACCTCATGTTCCTGGCCGGACTTGAGATTGACATGTATCACCTGCGGCTGAATCTCAGGCGCGGCATGATATTCGGGGTGCTCACGTTTTTCATACCGATGGTGATGGGTGTGGCCGCCAGTGTGTGGATGCTGCACACAGGCTGGCTGACGGCGTTCCTGCTGGCGTCGATGTTCGCCTCGCACACGCTGATAGCCTACCCGGTGGCGGCACGTTTCGGCGTCACCAAGGCCCCCGCGGTGCTTATCTCGGTGGTGGGAACCATCATAGCCGTTATCGGTGCCCTGCTGGTGCTGGCCGCGGCGGTCAACATACACGCCACCGGCGCTTTCCAGGCCGGAGCCATGGCGTGGCTCGTGGTCAAGCTCGGCATATACTGCGCCGCCGTGCTGTATGTATATCCGCGGCTGACACGCTGGTTCTTCAAGAATTACGGCGAGAAAGTCACCCAGTACGTCTTCATTCTGGCGCTGGTATTCCTCTCGGCATGGGTGTCGGGGCTGATCGGCCTTGAGCCTGTGCTGGGCGCATTTTTCGCCGGTCTGGTGATAAACCGCTACGTGCCGGCAAACTCGCCCCTGATGAACTCCATCGAGTTCGTGGGCAACGCCCTTTTCATCCCCTATTTCCTGATCGGGGTGGGTATGATGATAGATGTCGCCGTGATTTTCCACGGCAACACCCTTCTTGTAGCGCTGATAATGCTTGTGGTGGCGCTCGTGAGCAAATGGCTCGCCGCGTTCCTGGCACAGAAAGCCTACCGCATGCAGGGGTGCGACCGCCGCATGATGTTCGGCCTCACCACCGCCCACACCGCTGTGGCGCTGGCCGTGGTGACCATCGGCTACAACATGGTGCTCCCCGACGGCTCGCGCATGATGGACGAAACCATACTCAACGGCACGGTGCTCGTGATCCTTGTCACCTGCGCAATCGCGCCGATGCTGACATCAGAGGCCGCCGCCAAAATCAGCATACGCTCGCTAAGTGAAGAGAACGCCGCCGGCGATACCGAGACATCCGCGCGCAAAGAAGAGCATATACTCGTTCCGGTATCAAACCCCATCACCGCCGCCTCGCTGGCCGAACTGGCCCTGCTTATGCGCCGGCGCCGCACCGGGCGCCACGCCGACAGGCTTTTCGCCCTGCATGTGCGCAACTCAAACTCGGCATCATCGAAGGCCATGGGGCAGAACTCGCTGAGACTGGCGCAGCAGGCTGCCTCGGGCGCCGACGTGACCATGGAGGGAATCGAGCGCTACGACCTGAACACCGCCACGGGCATCCTCAACACCATCGAGGAGCGCGACATCACCCAGGTGGTGGTGGGCATGCACCGCAAGGATACCGTCATTGACTCGTACCTTGGTCTGAAACTTGAGGGACTGCTCAAAGGCACCAACCGCATGGTGGCCATATCGAGGTGTTACATCCCCGTCAATACCGTGACGCGCATCATGGTCTTCCTCCCCGAAAAGGCACATTACGAGACCGGTTTCACACAGTGGGTGCTCTCGGTGGCCTCGCTGGCGCAGGAGATCGGCTGCCGCGTGATATTCTGCGCCACGGCCGAACAGCGTCCCCTGCTGCGCGGACTCATACACCGCGAGGGGCTGGGCGTGCGCCACGAATATGTGGATACCAACGGCATAGACGATTTCGTCCTCCAGGCCGGCAAAGTGCTCGACGATGATCTTGTAGTCGTAGTCACCGCCCGTGCCAACTCGGTGAGCCGCACCACCGATATGGGCGATTTACCCGGTCTGCTCCACCGCTATTTCGCCAACAACAACCTTCTGCTCATCTACCCGTCGCAGTTCGGCGAGGCCGTGCACCTGCCGTCGTTCACCGACCCGCTGCAGAGCGACATCTCCACTACCCTCCCCGGCTGGTGGCGCATGCTCTGGCGCCGCATCTCCCCGAAATAGCCTCCCCTCTCCGACCCTAAAGACCTTAAAGACCCTAAAGACCCTAAAGACCCTAAAGACCTTAAAGACCCTCTCCCCCCGTCCCCTGCAAATGTGTGAAATGTATGTGAAATTAACATAAAACACGTAGATTTTGCAGTTTCGCCACGGTTAAGTCGGATTTTTACATTACCTTTGTAGTCACTACAGATACGCCATGAGAGTCAAGATACATCGCGAAGGCACGAACATACTCATCATCCTGCTTGCCGGCCTGCTGGTCGTCAACATCCCGCTGTGGGTGTGGTGTGGCAGTCTGGTATGGCTGTGGGCAAGCGTGACCGTTATCTCGGCTGTATTTTACTTTCTGGTTGTCAATTTCTTCCGCTCACCGCGCCGCCAGTTTCCCGGCAACCCCGTAAACGCCGTGGTATCGGCCGCAGACGGCAAAGTGGTGGCGCTTGAGGAGACATACGAAAGCGAGTACCTGAAATGCCGCTGCATCCAGCTGTCGGTGTTCATGTCGCCCTTGAACGTGCACGCCAACTGGTTCCCTGTCGACGGCGAGGTAATCTACGCCCGTCACCACAGCGGCCGTTTCCTGGCGGCATACCTCCCCAAGTCATCCACCGAAAACGAACGTTCTACCGTGGTCATCCGCACTCCCTCCGGACAGGAAGTGCTCATGCGCCAGGTGGCCGGCGCCATGGCGCGCCGCATCGTCACCTACGCCAAACCCGGCGACGAGGCATCTATAGAAGATCACATGGGGTTCATAAAATTCGGCTCGCGCATCGACCTCTACCTACCTCTGGGCACACAGATCATGGTCAAGATAGGTGACGCGACCATCGGCGGCGTCACCCAGGTGGGCAAACTCATTCCCTGACAACAATGTTCCGACGCATCATAACTTCCGTACCCAACTTCCTGACGACCTGCAATCTGTTGTCGGGCTGTCTGGCCTGCATCTGTTCATTCTCGTTTGACAGCGACATCGAGGCTCTCGGGGGCCTGAACGGCCGTCAGCTGGCCTGGATACTCGTTGGTCTGGCCGCCGTGTTCGATTTCTTCGACGGCGCGGCTGCCCGCTGGCTCCACGCCCCCTCGCCGCTTGGCAAGGAACTTGACTCGCTGGCCGACCTTGTAAGTTTCGGCGTGGCCCCGTCGCTGTTGCTCTACAACATCCTTGGCATCTGGACCGGCTCATGGTGGATTCCGTTCGTGGCGCTGTTCATACCCGCCATGGGAGCCCTCAGACTCGCCAAGTTCAACCTCGACGACTCACAGGCAACCGAATTCAAAGGTCTCCCCATCCCCGCCAACGCCATCTTCTGGATCGGCGCCACCGCATGGATGCAGAGCCACGGCATGGACTGGATGCACGCCCATGTCTATTGGGGCAACCTCATCGTGTGCGCCGTAATCGTCTCGGTGGCACTGCTGATGGTATCGAACCGCCGCATGTTCTCCCTGAAACTCAAGAACTTCAGATTCGGCGAGAATTTCGAGCGCTACGCTCTCATAATCGCCGCCATAGCATTCGTGGCAATCTGGGGCGTGGAAGGATTCGCCTACACCATCATACTTTATATCATTCTGTCGTGGATCAACCCCGGCGCACGCCACAAGGCCGACGCCGTCCGCGGCTGATATTTCCAACACACAAACATACACCTGACCATATATGGGATTCTTCGGATTCGCCCTGCTGTTGTTCTTTATCTTTGTGGTGGTATGGCCCCTGTGGCGCCTGTGGCGCGTGATGGGCAACATCAAGAAACGCCAGCAGGATTATATAAACCAGATGTTCGGCGGTGCACGCCCTGAGGGGGAAGACACTCCGCGCGACAGCCGCCGCAAGGGGGGATGGTCAAGACCCGCCGAAAAAAAGCGCAAGAAAATCGACCCCGAGGTGGGCGAATATGTCAAGTTCCACGAAATAACGGTGGAAACCGACACCACAAGCACCACCGAAACCGGCACCGACGACACCACCCGCACCGTCTACACCGAATCGCAGATCGAGGACGTGGAGTGGACCGACCTGCCCCCACGCGCCCCGCGCCCCTGACAACACCCCCACGAAAGCATAGGGTCTATAGGGTCTTTAAGGTCTTTAGAGTCCTTAACGACCCTAAAGACCCTAAAGACCCTAAAGGCCCTTGGCCGCATAAAGCGCAAAAAGTGCAAAAAAAGATAAGAGGCTGTCTAACAAGTTTGGGCAGTCTCTTTTTATAGTTAAAGCCTTTGTCATG
>CALJBF010000039.1 GCA_938027385.1 uncultured Porphyromonadaceae bacterium
CGTTGCTGTCGGCGGTGCGGATCACTACCTGCACGGGCATTTCAGACTCGATGGCTGGAACGACGATTGGTGCGGCTGTCTGCGCTCCGGCGCGATAGATGGTGCCATTGCCGGGCTCCGACATGGTGACCGTGGCCGACCCCTCAGATTCGAGGAAGTTGACGAACAGGTAGCCGTCACGGATTTCGGCCTCTACGTTGTCAACGGGCACGTCGCGGGTACGCTTTCTTTGATTAATTGGAATGGGGATGGATATTGGCTGTCCACTTTTTTTATTACTGTTTGATGTATCTTCGGCGCCACAATTAAATGCGGAGGCGAGGAGGCAGGCGATGGATGTGATTATAAGATGTTTCATACGTGGGTAGTATTTTTTGGATTTGCGATTCACGGGTCAAGCTTGAATTCCGACCGCAAAGTTAGCCCCTCAAAAACGCAAAAACCGCACGAAAAGCATGTTATTTTTTGAACAAAACAGGTGCTAAACACCTAATAATCAGCGTGTTTAATTTTTAAAAATTGAACACCCCGCAACACCCCTGCAACATATCGATTTTCAGGTATTTACAGAAATGAGCCAAAAATTTTGTTCAAAAAATAATCAGTTGGGGATATCAACATTGAAACACCTGAATATCAACAATTTAGTTATTAAATACTCAAATACCATGGCGCCGTTAGCGCGAAGCATAAGCCACGTAGTGGCGTGAGATTCCAGGCCACTGCAAGCGCGCCGTAGGTGCGCGCAGCTGTGGTATAACTGATACCCATTCACACATTGAGCGCCTTTAGGTGCGAAACTGTGGCAAGTTTCGCACCTAAAGGCGCTCTGTTAAGAGACACAGGATGAAATTACCACAGCTGCGCGCACCTACGGCGCGCTTGCAGTGGCCTGTATTCTTGCGCCGCTATGCGGCTTATGCTTCGCGTTCTCGATGGCAATCAGTAATGTGGGCTTGTTTATCGGACAGAATAAATAAATATTTATTTATCCCAAATTATCCCCACGTTTGGATTCTCATGCGCGAAACTTCAATCTGATGCGTCAGGCCGATGGCCTGTCGAGGTATTTGAGGTAAAGGGGGATGTTGGCCGAACCTGACTGTTCTATTTTCTGTCTAAGGCGGCGGCGTTTCATGTAGAAGTTGCCGGTGGTGATGTTGCAGATCATGCACACGGCCTTTGGCGCAAGTCCGGCAATAAGGAGCGACAGGAAAGTGATGTCGTCGTGTTTCAACTCGGGGAAATCCTCACGCAAATGCGATATTACATTCCCGCAATAGCGGTCGAGCGACGCCTGAAACTCTATGGTCTTTTTTCGGTCGCGCATCTGCAACAGAATATCGTTTATGCGGTTATAGACGTGGAGTTTTACATTGTCGTCGGGCTTGCCTTCGGTGAAATACTCGTCATAAATATCGTTTATGAGATTATATTGCTTGCTGTAAAGCCGGTTTACCTGTTCGCTCATGGCCGAGATTGCCGCCCTGTTCTCGCCAAGCGAGCGGTTCAGACGCACAAGCTCACTGTCTTTGTCTTTAAGCTCGCGGTTAAGCTCGGCAATAGACTGCTCGCGTAAGTCGATGGTCTCGAACAGCCTGTCGATGGCATCAATTTTTTCCTGTACCTCGTTCTTTCTTTTCTGATTCAGCCAACGGTAAACAAAATATCCCGCCACGAGCACAAGCCCCAGCATGATAAGGCTCATAATCAAAAGCAGATTGTTTCGGTCGGCTATGCGCTCGTTAAGCCTGGCATTCTCGGCATTGAAATCGCTCTCAGCCTTTACTATGCTCTGGTCAAGAATAGACAACATTGATTCCATATAGACATCATAAAGTTTCTCATGATAGAAAAGAGCGCTGTCTATTTCATTTTTGGCCTTATTATATTGATATAATGACTGATATTTTACGCCTTGATTAAACTCTAGTTCATCTGACCGGAGAATTTTTGCAAGCAAATGCTGTAATGAATCAATGTCAGAATTGTGTAGGGCAAACGCAAATCTAATATTCAGATTAGGTTTATCCTCAACTTTATATCTTTCAATGTCTTTTATAATACTCTCCGCTTTAGCGAATCTGTCACTTTCCATCAGAGCCATGATTAAAGACTCGCGGGCGTATATATTCAATACAGTATCCACAGGGGATATATGAGGAAGAATGCTGTCAAGGATATAAACCGATTTATCTGCACAATGCATCACACTCAACATACGGCAATAATCTACCATACATGTCTGATAAAGAGTCTCTTTACCACATTGCCTATAATATTGAGCGGCTATATATGAATAATCCTTGGATCCTACACGGTTGCCATTACGGTTATATATGAACGAAATGTGTTCGTTGATTTTGGCAAGGAAGAGGGTGTCATGCAGCTGACCGGCGATGCGCTCGGCCCTGAGGGCGCTGGTTATGCTCTTTATGTAGTCGTTGGCGTCGAATTCGTGAACCGACCTCAGGAAGAGGGTGCGCATCTGGCGCTCGCGGTCCTCATGATCTTCAAAATAGATCAGGGCACGGTTCAGGGCGTCAAGATCAAATGTATCGAGATAGTGCTTGTAATCGAGTTCGGCACGCAGAAGGATGTATTGCGCATGCTGTTTTTCTGACATGCGCGAGGTGTCGACCGACTCGATAAGCGCCATTAGCGAATCAGCTTTTTTAACGTTGTTTAAATTTATTTCACTATTTTCCAACACCGGCGATACCAAAGAATCGAGCTGCGACATGTGTTCGCTCAAAACGCGCCGCTGACGGCACCCGGTGGGCACTGCCAGGCTCGCAACGAGCAATACACTAAATATCAGAATATTATATAACGAATGATGTTTCATTTGAACTGCGACAGCCTCATGCCGCGAACCGGGTTACAGCCCGCGCGACATTCCGGCCATGCAAATATGCAAAATTTTACGCTGACATGCCACCCCTTCCCCCTGGCCCTCAGTGCACTACCTCCATCCCCCTCTAACCCAACGTCATATAAAGTAAAGAACCAGGCGAACCAGTAGAACCAGATATTGACACGCTGAATATGAGCTGGTTCACCTGGTTCTTCCGGTTCTTAAATATAAGTAAGAGAACCAGGGAAACCAGGTGAACCAGAATATTGATGCGCTTAATATAAACTGGTTCACCTGGTTCCTCTGGTTCTTAAAAAAAGTAAGAGAACCAGGGAAACCAGGTGAACCAGAAAACTGATACGCACAATATGAGCTGGTTCACCTGGTTCCTCTGGTTCTTGAATATAAGTAAGAGAACCAGGGAAACCAGGCGAACCAGAAAATGGTATTGGTTTTATTTGGCGAGAAGGTGGTGGTTTTGTTCGGGGAAGGGGATCAGCCTACCACGATGTTGATGATCTTGCCGGGGACGACGATGGTCTTGCGCACGGTCTTGCCGTCGAGCCACTTGGCAGCCTCGGGGGCCGAGAGGGCCGCGGCCTCGATCTGCTCCTTGCCGGCATCGGCGGGGAGCTCGATAGTGAAACGTGCCTTGCCGTTGAACGACACGGGATATTTCACGGTATCCTCTACCAGGCAGCTCTCGTCGCACTCGGGCCATGTGGCGTCGCACACGGTGGTGTCGTGTCCCAGGGCATGCCACAACTCCTCGGCGATATGGGGTGCGAATGGTGCCATGAGCACCACCAGAGGCTCAAGCACGGCGCGCGAATGGCACTTCTGCTGGCTGAGCTCGTTGACGCATATCATGAAGGCGGCCACCGAGGTGTTGTAAGAGAAGGTCTCGATGTCGGAGGTCACTTTCTTTATGAGCTTGTTGATCGACTTCAGCGACTCGCGCGAGGGAGCGTCGTCGGTGACCAGCCACTGGTCGCCGCGCCAGTAAAGCCCCCAGAGCTTGCGCAGGAAACGGTTCACACCGTCGATGCCGTTGGTATCCCACGGTTTCGACTGCTCGACCGGGCCGAGGAACATCTCATAGAGGCGCAGGGTGTCGGCACCGTAACGCTCCACGATATCGTCGGGGTTGACGACATTGAACATCGATTTCGACATCTTTTCCACAGCCCAGCCGCAGACATACTTGCCGTCGTCGAGAATGAACTGCGCGTCGGCATACTCGGGACGCCAGGCACGGAAGGCGTCGATGTCGAGGATGTCGTTGCTGACAATGTTGACGTCGACGTGGATTGGGGTGGTGTCGTAGTCTTTCTTAAGCGTTGCCGAAACGAAGGTATTGGTGTCTTTGATGCGGTAGACGAAGTTCGAGCGCCCCTGGATCATACCCTGGTTCACAAGCTTTTTGAACGGCTCGGGCTCGCAGACGAGGCCCAGGTCATAGAGGAACTTGTTCCAGAAACGCGAGTAAATCAGGTGACCGGTGGCGTGCTCGGTACCCCCCACGTAAAGGTCGACCTGGCGCCAGTAGCCGTTGGCCTCTGGCGAGACGAGCATTTCGGTGTTGTGCGGGTCCATGTAGCGCAGGTAGTAGGCCGACGAGCCTGCGAAACCGGGCATGGTGTTGAGCTCGAGCGGATACCCCTCGGGGGTCTGCCAGTCTTTGGCGCGTCCCAGCGGGGGCTCGCCGGTCTCGGTGGGCAGATATTTGTCGATTTCGGGGAGCTTCAGGGGAAGCTTGTCGAGCAGCAGTGTGTGGGGCACGCCATCCTTATAATATACGGGGAAAGGCTCGCCCCAGTAGCGCTGACGCGAGAAGATGGCGTCGCGCAGACGGTAATTCACCTTCACGCGGCCTATCCCTTTCTCCTGGATATAGCGTTTGGTGGCGGCGATAGCGTCCTTGACCTCCATGCCGTTGAGGTCGAGCCCCGGGCCGGCTGAATTGATCATGCGCCCCTCTTTGGCGTCGAAACTCTCCTCCGACACGTCGGCGCCCTCGATCAGGGGGATTACCGGCAGGTTGAAGTGGCGGGCAAAGGCGTAGTCGCGCGAGTCATGCGCCGGAACGGCCATGATGGCGCCCGTGCCGTAGCCGGCCAGCACATAGTCGCTCACATATACGGGAATCTCCTTGCCCGAAAGCGGATTCACGGCGTAGGCGCCGGTGAACACGCCCGAGACGGTCTTGTCGATAAGGCGCTCGCGCTCGGTCTTGCGTTTCACCTGCTCGCGGTAATCGGCCACGGCCTGACGCTGCTCGGGGGTGGTGATCATGTCGACATACTTGCTCTCGGGCGCGAGCACCATGAAGGTGACGCCGAAGACGGTGTCGGCCCTGGTGGTGAAGACGGTCATCTCCACGTCGCTGCCGGCGATGCGGAACTGCATCTCGGCACCCTCCGAGCGCCCTATCCAGTTGCGCTGGGTCTCTTTTATCGAGTCAGACCAGTCAACGGTGTCGAGGTCGTCGAGCAGACGGCCGGCGTAGGCGCTCACGCGCAGACACCACTGGTACATCAGTTTCTGCTCCACGGGATAGCCGCCGCGCACCGAGACACCCTCGCTCACCTCGTCGTTGGCAAGCACGGTGCCGAGTTTCGGGCACCAGTTCACCATGGTGTTGCCCAGATAGGCGATGCGGTAGTTCATCAGCGTGTCTGACTTCTCTTTTTCGGTCATGGCGTTCCACTCGTCGGCGGTGAAAGTGAGGGTCTTCCCTTCGGCGGCGTGAATCCCCTCAGAGCCGTGCGCGGCGAAATGCGCTGTCAGCTCGGCGATGGGGCGGCCCTTGCCGAGTTCGGTATCATACCAGTGGCCGAACATCTCGATGAAAGCCCACTGCGTCCAGTGGTAGTAGCCGGGATCGCAGGTGCGGATCTCGCGGTCCCAGTCGTAGCAGAACCCTATGCGGTCAAGCTGCGAGCGGTAGCGGGCTATGTTCTCGGTGGTGGTTTTCTCGGGGTGCTGGCCGGTCTGGATGGCATACTGTTCGGCGGGGAGGCCGTATGCGTCGTAACCCATGGGGTGAAGCACGTTGTAACCGCGCAGACGCTTGTAGCGGGCGAAGATGTCAGATGCTATGTAGCCCAGCGGATGCCCCACGTGCAGACCGGCCCCCGAAGGGTAGGGGAACATGTCAAGCACATAGAACTTCGGGCGCGAGGGGTCGGCCTCGACGTGGTAGGTCTTGTCATCTTTCCAGCGCTGCTGCCAGCGCTGTTCGATATCTCGGTGGTTATATTCCATATATTGTGATGTTGTTGGCTTAGGGTGGGGTAGGAATAGGGGACTTTATCGGCTCATCTCGAGCATGCGCTCTATCGGTTTCACGGCCTTGGCGGCGATGTCGGGGTCGACAGTGATTTCGGGGCTCATGTCGCGCAGGCAGTCGCGCAGTTTCTCAAGGGTGTTGAGTTTCATGAACGAGCACTCGTTGCAGCTACAGCCGGCCTCGTCGGGCGGAGCGGGGATGAATGTCTTGTCGGGACACTCCTTGCGCATCTGGTGTATGATGCCGCTTTCGGTAACCACGATGAACTCGGGGCTGTCGCTTGCCTTGGCGAAGTCGAGAAGGGCTTTGGTCGAGCCTACCTTGTCGGCGAGCATCTGCACCGGTTTCTTGCACTCGGGGTGTACCAGCACCGGGGCACCGGGATGCTCTTTCTTCAGGGCGATCAGCTTTTCGAGCGAGAACTGTTCGTGCACATGGCAGGCACCGTCCCAGATCAGCATCTCGCGTCCGGTGACCGAGCTGATATAGTTGCCCAGGTTGCGGTCGGGGCCGAAGATGATGGGGGTGTCGGGCGGCAGGGCCTCGACTATCTGCCGGGCGTTCGACGATGTAACCACCACATCGGTGTGCGCCTTCACGGCCGCCGAGGTGTTGACATACGACACCACCGTGTGCCCCGGATGCGCGGCCGTGAAAGCGGCGAACTCGTTGGCCGGACATGAGTCGGCCAGCGAACACCCTGCACCGAGGTCGGGCACAAGCACCGTCTTGTCGGGGCAGAGTATCTTGGCGGTCTCCCCCATGAAGTGAACTCCGCAGAGCACGATCACCCGGTTCGGCAACGTGCGGGCGATCTGGGCCAGCGCCAGCGAGTCGCCGATGAAATCGGCCACATCCTGCACATCGCCGGGGGTGTAGAAGTGGGCAAGCACCACAGCGTCGCGCTGTTTTTTCAGTCCGGCAATTTCCCGGGCCAGGGAGTTTTCAACATTCATTTTTTATAAAAAGAGTTTTAGGTTTCAGAAAAGAAAATTCTGCCTCCGGTCAAAAATCCCCCGAATATTAATAAGGGCTGTTGAAAGCGCTGATAACTTCCAGGGTGAAAATTTGCATTTTCGGGTTATCAACACCATGCCAGGTGCAGTCAACAGCTTATCAACAGCGCAAGGCTTGACTTTCAGCGTATTCAGGTGGTTATCAACACCCTGTTAATAACATGCAAAGTTAGTAACTTTCTGTGACATTGCCTATTGAAATCTGTGGAAAACCATATTGAAAACAGTGTGAAAACAAACTTTCATGCCGTTTGGAGTTTTGCCTGCCGCTGATTAAGCCCTTCTGTCACCATCATTTCCAAATTTCCTTTCCACAATTTCCACAAAACTTTTTCCACGGTTTTCAACATGGTTTTCCACACCCCCTGCTCCCCTCGGTCCCCCTCCCCGCACCCTCATTCTTCTCCCCCGAAAAAACCGAACCCACCCCGCTTTTTTATTATTCCTGGGGGGGAAATTATTGTTTTTCTAATAATTAGTGGTATATTTGTCAAGTGGAAAGGCTGAGGCCTATGCACTATACAATTGTGTTTTGTATTTGCTAATGAACTGGTTTACAGGTCTATGAATGTGAATGCAGATTCTGTTTGAAAAGATTTATAAACAATGCGGCAAGTAGTGGATCGGAATGCCGCCCTATATGTGTGAGAAACAAGGAACAAATTATATCATAGATTCATTTGGCAGACGGTTTGAGATTGGTTGCCGTCTGTCGGTCAAATTTCATATTTGACATTTTACCAGTTCAATAATCCCGCGAGTGGGCCGGCCGTGAAGGTTGGTCCACTCTTTTTTACCGGTTTTGTGTGATGGTTTCTGACGGTTTTTGTATTTTTGTTAAAAGTTTGGAAGAATCAACAGCCCATTATGGATATAGATTTGCTGAATGAGATTGAACGCCGCGCCATGGCCGGGGACGTTGTCGACATTGACGCGCTTGTAAGTTTTGCCGCTACAATATCGGCCGACGAGCCGCTCGACGCGCTTTGCGAGGCCGCTCACCGTGTGTGCCGCCATCACTGCGGTGCGCGCATAGAGACATGCTCGATAATCAACGCCCGTTCGGGACACTGTTCTGAAGACTGCAAGTGGTGCGCCCAGTCGGTGCACTACGGCACGGGATGCGACGAGTATCGTTTCTGCCGCGAGGAAGATTTCGCCGAAGGTGTCGAGACCTGTCGCCGCCGTGGCGTCGAGCGCTATTCTATGGTGACGTCGGGGCGCCGGGTAACCGCGGCCGACATCAAGGTCTATGGCGACATGATGCGGCGCCATGCCACAGACGCGGTGGAATACTGCGCGTCGATGGGACTTATCGGTCGCGACGAGATGCAGGCGCTCTATGATGCTGGCGTGCGCCGCTATCACTGCAATCTCGAGACGGCGGCATCATATTTCCCCGAACTCTGCACCACCCACACCCGCGCCGACAAGCTCAGGACCATCGGCTATGCCCGCGAGGTGGGGATGGAGGTCTGCGTCGGAGGCATAATCGGCATGGGCGAGACATTGCGCCAGCGCCTCGAACTTGCCGCCGAGGCCCGTGCCGCCAGAGCGGTGTCGCTGCCGCTGAATCTTCTGCACCCCATAAAGGGCACCCCGCTGGGCGATACTCCCCTGCTCGGTGAGCGCGAGATCGTGCTTTCGGCGGCACTGATGCGTTTTGCGGCCCCTGACCTGGTGATACGTTTTGCCGGCGGACGTGCGCGCCTGAGCCATGCGGCCACAGTGAGGATGCTCACCGGAGGCGTGAACGGCGTGATGGTGGGCGATCTGCTCACAACGGCCGGAAATTCGCCGGAAGAGGATATGGAAATGTTCAAGGAACTGGCCGCGTCCGACACGGCTGTGGCACAAAAATAATACCCCTCCCCCATGGAAAACAGACAGAATTATGTGATTACAGTCGGCCGCCAGTTCGGCAGCGGAGGCCGCGAACTCGGGCGACGTCTGGCCGAGACCTTCGGCATTGAGTTTTATGACAAACGCCTGCTGCTTGAGGCCGCCAGGCACGCCGGCATGGATGTGTCGTTCTTCGAACGCAGTGACGAGAAGTTTCCGCGGTTCGTGTCGGGCACGATGGCCTTCAACATGGCCTACAATCCGATGCCGTGGTACACATCGTCGTCGATTTCCGACGAGTCGATCTACCACGACATGGCCACGATGATGCTCAGTCTTGTGGAGCGCGGCCCCTGCGTGATAGTGGGCCGGTCGGCCGATTATATCTTGCGGGATGCACGCGTACCGGTGGTGAACCTGTTCGTGCACGCGCCTATCGACATGTGCGCGCGCCGCATTGTGGAGCGCGGTGATGCCCCCGACATGGCCAAGGCCCGTCAGCTGGCCGAGAAAACCAACCGTCTGCGCGCCAACTTCTATAACTTCTACACCGACAAGCACTGGGGCGAGGCCTCGGCCTACGACATCTGTTTCGACTCGTCGACCCTCCCCCTCGACGATCAGGTTGCCCTGGTGGCCGAATACATCCGTCGCCGCTACGGTTTCGACCCCGCCCGCTGACCGCGCGCCCGCACCCTTACCTGCCCTTGACCGTCACCCCCAGGGGTGCCTGCTCTCTTTCACACAAAAGGCTCCCCTTCCCGCCTGCTGTTCCAGTTATCGGCCGAGCTCGGCCGATAACCCGACCGGCATTGCCGTTTTTCACTTATCCTCGTTGGCTATCAAAGCCGCGTAACCGTTCAGTTCAAGACAGCGGGCCCGCGTGAGGGCTGGCGCCACACCGGTCAGTGGTGCCAGTATAAGTAACCGTCCTTGCTCACACAGCTCAAAATCATGGGCGGCAGGCTTTTCACGGTCTGCAAACGGCTTGTTCGTCAATAAAATGAATTTTCCGCCCAAACCCTCGGCCTCATCGCGTGAAAGTCTTTCATCGGCAGAAATGAATGGTGATAAAAGTACCCCGCCGTTTATGGCTGTGTGACGCCAGACAGAGTGATAGTATGCCCGTGTGCTTTCAGAGTCACTGCGATGAACCACCACTTGTTCCTTAAACGGATTGGCAAGCAGTTGAAGATTGCCGTATGCCTGGAAATCATGGCCGCAGATATTCAGGGCAGTCACCCTTTTGAAATAATCAGGTATAGACTGCCTGATAGCCAGCCGGTAAGGGTTTTCCCTGATGTATTTGAAAAGTACGTCAAGCTGACCCGTCTCCCTCATTATGCGGTCGTGAAAGCCATCTTCGAAAACCGACAGATCACTGATACCGGTCAACCGACGGACATGTGATGTAATTGCCGCTTTCATTCCCTGAACGAGATGCCCCAATGGCTTTGCCATTCTTTCTGTAACAAAAAGCAGAATATGCACATGGTCGGGCATGATGACACGTTCAAGAACCTTTACCTCTTTATGAAACAGAGGTGTCTTGTCAATTTCAGTTTCCACCACCTTTCCGGTCACGGAAAGTTCTATTGATGTATCACGCAGTTCAACGCCGGTTTTAAGCTGTCCGAAAACCGGGCACATGCCGTTTTTGGCAAGGGTAACCATATATATGCACCGCGAACAGTAATCGTGCCATGCCGCACGCCTGTGGCTGTCAGGTATCAGCGGCTTGTAATAAGCGGGCTTGTTTTGGTGGGTCATATAAATGGCTCGTAAATTACTTGTGAAAAACGGCAATGGCGGTCGGGTTATCGGCCGAGCTCGGCCGATAACTGAAACAGTGGCCGATAACTGGAACAGTGGGCGGTGACTGAAACAGGCAGCCATGCATAACAGAAACAATGGGTTTCATGGGTGGCTGACCGGTAAGGTCAGGCGCCGGTGCGGGAGGCGCGGGTTTCGGCGACGATCATCAGCAGTTCCTCGCGGACGGGGGCGGGGAGGGTGATGCCGCGCAGTTGCAGTGAGCGGCCCCAGGGGGCGATGTCGTCGGGCAGAAGGGTGAGCAGTACCTCACGGAACTCATCCTCTTCGGCGGGGGTGTACGATGCTGCGTCGCGGCCGGCGAAACGGTCAAGCTCTTCATCGTCGAAATATTCCACCTTGTCGCTTATGCCGGCCAGCAGAGAGTCGCGCTCGCAGGTGATGTGCATGCCGCAACAGGCACCCTCCTCGTCGTTGTTTCCCGCGGGAGGGTCGGCTACCGGACGCCCGTTTATTTCAGCGGCGTGTCCGCGGCGCTCGTCCCGCCGGTTCAGTGCCCAGAGTACGGCGCCCACAACTACAACGGCAAGAAATATTATAAGTGCCGGAATCATTTACAGATCAGATAAATCAATGTTTTATAGCCTGCTATGGCGAGGCTTAGAATGTGTTCAGGGGGTTTGATGAGCCTTGCGTGTCAGCGGCCATGCCGTCAGGTTCGCTGTCGGCGCTGACACCCAAGGTGGGGTCAAGAGTCTTGAACCCTATGGCGCGCAAGGCGTCCCAGTAGTCCGGATATGACTTGGCCACACACTCGGCGTCGCGTATAACTATGCCGGGCACGAGCACAGCCACCGGAGCGAGCGCCATGGCGAGGCGATGGTCGCCCCGGGGGTCGAATACCGGCAACTGGCGCAGCGGCAGGCGCCGCCCCTCCCATTCGAGGCCGAAGTCACGGATTACCTCGATGGCACATCCGAGTTTAAGCATCTCCTCCTTCAGGGCCTCCAGGCGGTTGCATTCCTTGATGGCCAGGTTCTTGAGCCCCACGAGCCGGAACGGTATTCCGAGCGTGCAGCATGCCACCACAAGCGACGGGGCTATGTCGGGGGTGTCGATCAGGTTGGCATCCAGACGTCCGAAAACCTCGGGCGACGGCTGGAGGTCGATGCCTCCGGGCACCTCCTCAGAGGGTTCTGTTATCACACCGAGACGACCAAAAAGCTCTGCGGCCGCACGGTCGCCCTGCGAAGATGCCGGGTTGAGTCCTTCAAGCGTAATCCATCCGGCCGAAATGGCTGTAAGTTCGTAGAAGAACGCGGCCGCCGACCAGTCTCCCTCGGCATCGTCCGGGGCGATGCGATAAGCTCCCCTGTCGACAGAAATCGAGAGCGGCGAGCGGTCGGCCACCACGCCGCGATGCTCCATAATATTGAGCGTCAGGGCTATATAAGGTGCCGAGGCCGGTTCGCCGTCAAGCTCGATGTCAAGACCGTCGGTCATAGTCGGCGCCACCATCAGCAGGGCCGACACGAACTGCGACGACACGGTGGCGTCGACGGTCACATGGCCACCTTTCAGGCGGCGTCCCTTTATTGCGAGGGGCGGGAAACCCTCATTACCGAGATACGATATGTCGGCGCCGCACTCTCTGAGCGCCGTCACCAGCTGACCTATCGGGCGCGCACACATGCGTTCTGAACCTGTCAGTGTGGCCTCCATCCCCTCTGTGGCGGCTACGTACGCCGTGAGGAACCTCATGGCGGTGCCGTCGTTTTAAAGATTTATTTCCGCACCCCGGGGAGTGGCGGCAAGCGTGTCGAGGGCCTCGGCAAGCAGACGCGAGTCATCGCAGTCGGGCAATGCCGGACGCGGCGCGCCGGGTGTAAGGGCTGAAAGTATTAGCGCGCGGTTGGCAACGCTTTTCGAAAGGGGCATCCTGACGCGGGCGTCTTCGATGAGCCCGTCAGGGGGGAGTATGCGGTAATCCACTGCAGGGGAAAAGAGTTTGTTAGAATTCTGTTTACAGGGTCTTTACGGCGGCCTCCAGGCGCTCGAGAGCGACTTTGAGGCAACAACGCGGCGTGGCGATGTTCACGCGCATGAATCCGCGCCCCTCGTCGCCGAACATCTCGCCGTCGTTCAGGGCCAGTCCGGCGCGGTTAACCACCAGGTCGACAAGCGCATTATGGTCCAGGCCGAGACCGCTGAAATCCATCCATATCAGGAATGACGCCTCAGGGCGTGCCATGCGTACCTGCGGGAGGCGTTCGGCCAGGAACCGCTCGGTAAACGCTATGTTGTCCTCGATATAGGCCACGGCCTCTCCGAGCCATCGCTCCCCTTTGGTATAGGCGGCCTCGGCGCCGATGGTCGACACGAATGTCGTGGCGTCGAACTCGTTCACCTCAAGCCACTCGAAGAAATCGTGCCGCAGTTCGGGGTTCTGCACCACGCACCACGAGCTCACCAGGCCCGGTATGTTGAATGTCTTCGAGGGGGCGCCGAATGTCACGGCCACGGCGCGGGCATCGTCGCCCGATGCTGCGAACGGGTAGTGAGGTTTGCCGTCGAGCAC
>CALJBF010000040.1 GCA_938027385.1 uncultured Porphyromonadaceae bacterium
ACGCCGCCGCCGTTGTGGATCGAGACCCAGGTGGCGCCGCGGAACGAGTCGCCTATGACGTTGTGCACGGCCATGTCGGCGCAGAACTGCGAGCCGTCGGTGATGTTAGATGTCTCGCGGTAGGGGGAGTCGGTGCCAGAAACGTCATGATGGTCACGGCCCAGCACCACGGGTGCCGAGATTTCGCCGCGACGTATGGCGTCGTTGAACGCGAGGGCGATTTTCGTGCGCCCTTCGGCATCGGCATAGAGGATGCGGGCCTGCGAGCCCACGACGAGCTTGTTGCGGCCTGCCTCGCGGATCCAGTGCAGGTTGTCGGCAAGCTGCCCCTTGATGTCGTCGGGGGCGGTGGCGAGCATCTCTTCAAGTATGTCGCCTGCGATGCGGTCGGTGACCTCCAGATCTTTGGGATCGCCCGAGGCGCATACCCAGCGGAAGGGGCCGAAACCGTAGTCGAAGAATTTCGGTCCCATGATGTCCTGTACATACGACGGGTAGCGGAACGTACCGTCCCCGTTCATGATGTCGGCACCGGCGCGCGATGATTCAAGCAGGAAGGCATTGCCGTAGTCGAAGAAATACATTCCTCGGGCGGCCAACTTGTTGATGGCGGTCACCTGACGGCGCAGCGATGCCTTCACGGCCTCCTTGAACTTTTCGGGTTCGTCGGCCATCATGCGCTGTGACTCCTCATAGCTCAGTCCGACGGGGTAATAGCCACCGGCCCAGGGATTGTGGAGCGAGGTCTGGTCAGAGCCGAGGTGAACCATGATAT
The DNA here is from genome assembly GCA_938027385.1 of uncultured Porphyromonadaceae bacterium. Lineage (GTDB taxonomy): Bacteria > Bacteroidota > Bacteroidia > Bacteroidales > Muribaculaceae > UBA7173. The sequence continues at coordinate 776 of CALJBF010000040.1, forward strand.
CCTCTTCGGCAAGGCGTTCCCACAGGTCTACCACGTTCCCCTGGTATGCCAGTGAGACAGTCTCGCCGGCAGCCATTGCCTGACGTATGCGGCCTATGAGCTCGTCAAGGTCGGTGTGGACCTCGTCGACCCACCCCTGCGAGTGGCGTTTCTCGACTGCCGAGGGGTTGATTTCGGCCACCACGCTCACAACACCTGAGATGTTGCCGGCCTTGGGCTGGGCGCCCGACATGCCGCCGAGGCCCGACGATACGAACAACATGCCGCTGATGTCATCTTTCCCGGCCGGTTTATTGGCGCGTGCGGCGTTCAGCACGGTGATTGTGGTGCCGTGCACGATGCCCTGCGGGCCGATATACATATATGAGCCGGCGGTCATCTGGCCGTACTGCGACACGCCCATGGCGTTCATGCGCTCCCAGTCGTCGGGTTTCGAGTAGTTGGGAATCACCATGCCGTTGGTCACCACCACGCGCGGGGCGCCCGGGTGCGAGGGGAAGAGTCCCAGCGGGTGGCCCGAGTACATTACCAGGGTCTGGTCGTCGGTCATCTCCGAGAGGTATTTCATTACCAGGCGGTACTGTGCCCAGTTCTGGAACACGGCGCCGTTGCCGCCGTAAGTGATGAGCTCGTGCGGATGCTGTGCCACGGCGGGGTCAAGGTTGTTCTGAATCATCATCATGATGGCCGCGGCCTGGCGCGAGCGTGCGGGATAGGCGTCGATAGGACGTGCCTTCATCTCGTATGTCGGGCGGTAGCGGTACATGTAGATGCGGCCGTAGTCATGCAGCTCCTTGGCGAATTCGGGTGCCAGCGCGGCGTGGAGTTCGGCCGGGAAATAGCGCAGGGCGTTGCGCAGGGCGAGCTGTTTCTGCTCGCGTGTGAGTATGTCTTTGCGGCGCGGCGCATGGTTGACCGTGGGGTCGTACGGGCGTGCCTCGGGGAGGGTGGAGGGAATGCCCTCGGCCACCGCGGCCTTGAAATCTATGTTATTCATTGTTGATGATGGAATTTACAATGGTGAGTATTTCCTGCTCGCGCAGATTGGCAAGTGTGGCAATCTCGTCGGCCTCGTCGCAGAGGGCCTCGGCGCGTGTGCGGTCTTCAAGACCGGCGGCGTTGATCTTGACGTTGAGCTGGGCGCCCATCACGGCGGCACGCGCGGCAAGCGCGCCCACGCCTGCATCGCTCACCGACGCGGGGTTGCCTTCGTTGGCCATGGCCTCAAGCAGTTCGAAGGCCTCGTAGGCGGTCTTCATGGTGCGCAGAGGCACCTCGGTGGCATAAAGCGTGGCGGCCTGGAGCGCCTCGTTGCGGGCGGCTTTCTCTTCGGGGGTCGACTTGGGCATGCCGAGTGCGGCCATTATGCGGTTGAAGGCGGCGGTGTCTTCGTCGACAAGCTCCACGAGCCGGTCAACGAGCATGCGGCCGCCGTCAGCGTAGTTCGAGAACTGTTTCCAGCGCTCGTCCCATCCGGCCTTGTGAGCCGACAGGTTGGCAACCATGGTGCCGAGCGCGGCGCCGAGCGCACCCATGTAGGCGGCTATCGAGCCTCCGCCCGGTGCGGGCGACTCTGATGCCGTTTCGTCGGCGAACGCGGTGAGCGTCATGTCGGTGAGCCGTTTCTCAGACTTCTTGTCGGCGTCAAGCAGATATTCAATCACTTTTTCCTCGGGCACGAAGGGGCGGAGTTCGCTCAGACCCATAGAGCGCACGGCCATGTCGATGATGGCTGATTCGGGCAGACCGGTCGACCTCTGCTGCTTGTGCAGGAAATAGCGTCCCGCCTCCACAAGCGCGCGTTTGGGTATCAGGCCCACGATTTCGGTGCCGGTTACGCGGATGCCGCGTGCGGCGGCGGCGCGTGTCACTTCGTCAAAAGCGACGTGCAGCGGCGTTGTGTTCATGTCGGTGATGTTCATCGACACCTGCGCTATGCCGTATTCGTCGATATACCAGCCGATTGCCTTGGTGCCTTTGAGCGTGCCGGGAATCATGATGGTCTTGCCGTTCTCATCCTTCATCGGCTTGCCGTTGGGTTTGCCCCCCTCGCGTTTGGGGCGCCCTTTCTCGCGCACATCGAAGGCGATGGCGTTGGCGCGGCGGGTCGAGGTGGTGTTGAGGTTGAAGTTCACGGCTATGAGGAAATCGCGTGCGCCGATGGTAGTGGCTCCTGTGCGGGCGGCATCCTCGTCAAAGGGGCGGTCGCCGAAATCGGGGGCCTCGTTCTCAGAGGCCATCTTTTCGGGCAGCGCCTCGTATTCGCCGCGGCGGCACACGGCCAGGTTTTTTCTTTCAGGGGTGAACGCGGCTGCCTCGTAGCAGTAGACGGGCACTCCGAGTTCGGTGGCCACACGTTCGGCAAGGCGGCGCGAGAGTTCGGCGCACTCTTCGAGGGTGATGCCGCTCACGGGGATGAGGGGGCACACATCGGTGGCTCCCTGGCGCGGGTGCGCGCCGTGATGCTGACGCATGTCAATCAGTTCGGCGGCTTTGCGGATGCCCTGGAACGCGGCCTCGACCACGGCGGCAGGCTCGCCGACAAATGTCACGACGGTGCGGTTGGTGGCCTCGCCGGGGTCGACGTCAAGCAGTTTGACCTTTGTGCCGTCGGGCGCCGCGGCCTTTTCGATGGCATCTGTAATGGCCTTGATTACATTTTTGTCGCGCCCTTCGCTGAAGTTAGGCACACACTCGATGATTTGCTTTTGCATGGCGGTGAGTTTTGAATTTTAGAGGCTGTTTAAAAATAAATGTTAAACGTTCCGGCCGAAAATTTGAGACGGA
>CALJBF010000041.1 GCA_938027385.1 uncultured Porphyromonadaceae bacterium
GTCAATGGCATATATCCGGTCGAGGTCAGCGGCCCTCACAGGGGCTGCAAGCTCAGCACCCTCCACATCGGCGAATCTCACCCCAAGTGCCTGCAAAAATCCTGCTCCGCAGTCCACGGTGGCGGTTCCCCCTATACCCACATAAATGTGCTCTGTGCCGGAATCAAGCAGATGCCTGACAAGCATCCCGAGGCCGTATGACGTGCTTTGGAACGGATGAAGTTCGCGCCCCTCAAGCGCGGCCAGACCGATTACCGACGCTGAATCAACCACAGCCTGATGGCCGTCGTTATAATATGTGACGTCATGTTCCTCGCCAAGCGCGTCAAGCACCCGCATGGTACAGGCCGGAAGACCGAGCAGCGCTCCGAGTATCCGTGCCGTGCCGTCGCCACCGTCGCACATGGGGCACACCCTTACTGTGGCGCGGGTGCATGCCGCGGCAATCTCACGCGCCACCTCTGTGGCCGTGAGCGTGCCCTTGAACTTGTCGGGCGCGATGACGACCAACGGTTTCGGAGCCTTGAATCCTGAAAATATTCCCATGGCGCAAACTTACGAATATAATTCGTAACTTTGTGAAACGACAACTGAAAAATCCCGAAATGAAACTACGCTACATACTCACCTTCATGGCGGCAGCCGCACTGTCGGCAAGCTGTCTTGCATCCGACCTGGTGATTCTTCACACCAACGACACCCACAGTCAGATCGACCCCACCGACAAGGGACTCGGAGGTATACAGCGCCGCAAGACTCTGATAGACAGCATCCGCGCCACCAACGAAAACGTACTGCTTGTAGATGCGGGCGATGCCGTGCAGGGCACGCTCTTCTTCACCCTCTATGGCGGCGAGGTAGAGATGAAGATGCTCGACGCCCTGGGCTATGACGTGGCGATTCTCGGCAACCATGATTTTGACAACGGCATGGAGGCACTGAAGAAGAATGTGACATCCACGTCAAGTCCGGCGTGGCTCTCGACCAATTATAAGTTCAGTGCCCCGGAGCTTGCCGAGGTCTTCTCCCCCTACCGGCTCTATGAGTTCGACGGCAAGAAAATAGGCGTAATAGCCATAAACCTCAACCCCAGGGGGATGATTGCCGAGGGGAACTACGACGGGGTGACATACCTCGACGGCATGGAGGCGGCCAACTCTACCGCCTGGGTACTGAAAAACCTCATGGGCGCCGATGCCGTAGTGGCCGTGACACATATCGGCTATGACGAGGTTCCGCCATCAGACCGCGACATCGCCGCGTCGTCAGACAACATCGACGTGATACTCGGCGGCCACAGCCACACCAACATCGTGCCCGGCAGCGGCCAGGAATGGGTGAACAACCGCAACGGGCGCCCCGTGCTCATCACGCAGAACGGCAAAAGCGGCCTCGCCGCCACGCAGGTGACCATCGATCTTGACAGCATCGGCACCAAGCTGCCTGTGTTCACAAAAATCCCGATTGACAAATCGCTTGACGGACGCTGCGACCCGCGCATCGACTCTATCAT
>CALJBF010000042.1 GCA_938027385.1 uncultured Porphyromonadaceae bacterium
CGTCAAGGATTTTCTTGAGGGTGGGCAGAGCGCCGCGGATACGGGTATCGTCGGTGATTACACCGTTCTCGTCCAGGGGCACATTGAAGTCGACACGCACGATGGCTTTCTTGCCGGCAAAGTTGTAATCGTTGATTTTCATTGCTGTATTAGCTATATTGTTGAGTTTGATTTCGGTAAAGTTTCCTGAGTGCAAATTTAACCTTTTTCCGCGAAAAACGGCACGGCGGCGCGTTAAATTTTGCTATAAGTGGCCAGCATGGTATCCATTTCGGCGGCGAGCTCGCGGGCGGCGTTTCCGGCAGCCTCGGCGAAGTCATCACCTGACGACTTGAAGATGATGCCGCGCGACGAGTTCACCAGCAGGCCGCAGTCGTCGGTCATGCCGTAGCGGCACACCTCTTCGAGCGAACCGCCCTGCGCGCCCACGCCGGGCACGAGCAGGAAGTTGTCGGGAGCCACACGGCGCACATCCTCGAATTTCTGGCCGCGGGTGGCACCCACCACAAACATCAGCTGGTCGGCACCCGCCCATGTGCGGGCGGTCTGCATGACGCGCTCGAAAAGCGGAGTGCCCTCGGCGTCCTGAATCAGCTGGAAGTCGGCAGAACCGGGGTTCGAGGTCAATGCAAGCAGAACGACCCACTTGCCGTCGAAACCGAGGAACGGTTTCACGGAGTCGGCGCCCATATACGGAGCCACCGTGACGGCATGCGCGCCCAGGGTCTCGAAACAGGCCTTGGCGTAGCGGGCCGAGGTGTTGCCGATGTCGCCGCGCTTGGCGTCGTCGATTATGAAGTGGTTCGGGTAATTGTTGCGGATGTATGCCACGGTATCGGCCAGAGCCTGGTGGCCGGCCAGTCCGTAGGCCTCGTAGAAGGCCGAGTTGGGCTTGTATGCCACGCAGTAGGGTGCGGTGGCGTCGATAATGGCTTTGTTGAAGTCGACCAGAGCCTTGTACTCCGAGCCTTCGGCATTTTCCATGACACATGCAGGGAATTTGTCGAGATCGGGATCAAGACCCACGCACAGAAATGTGCGTTTTGCGGCAATCTGTTCGATGAGTTGCTGACGGTTCAATGCTGTATGGTTTTAATGGTTCGGTTTTCGTTAGTGATATCAGGGCCGGCGGCGTCACAGCTCGGCCTCCTTGAGCTTTTCGGCGTTCTCTGCCACCGAGAGGGCATCGAGCAGCTGCTGGATGTCGCCCCCGAGGAAAGCCGCCAGGTTATAGGCGGTGAAATTGATGCGGTGGTCGGTCACGCGCCCCTGCGGGAAATTGTAGGTGCGAATCTTGGCCGAGCGGTCGCCGGTCGAGACAAGTGTCTTGCGGCGCGATGCTATGTCGTCGACATATTTCTGATGCTCTCGGTCATATATATATGAGCGCAGACGCGACAGAGCCCGTTCCTTGTTCTTGGGCTGGTCGCGTGTCTCGGTACATTCTATGAGAATTTCATCGGTCTGGCCGGTGACAGGGTTGCGCCACATGTAGCGCAGACGCACACCCGACTCCACCTTGTTCACGTTCTGGCCTCCGGCGCCAC
>CALJBF010000043.1 GCA_938027385.1 uncultured Porphyromonadaceae bacterium
CGAAACTGTGAAAAACCTGATCCATCACTTTTGAATTTACATTATCCAGTTATTACTGCAAATATACGAAACTATTCGTTATCTTTGTGTTTTTAACCGAAATGGATACAAAAAACAGAACGAACATAGATAATGACGCCGACCGGCAGGTGGTCAGAACCGCCCGGCATGTGACCTGGGTGGGGTTCTGGGTGAACGCCGCCCTGGGTGTGCTGAAGGTCCTGGCCGGTATTTTCGGCCGGTCAACGGCGATGGTGGCCGATGGCGTGCATTCGTTTTCAGACTTTTTCACCGACATCATAGTCATAGTGTTTGTGGGCATATCGCGCCGAAAGGCCGATGCCACGTACCAGTACGGTCATGGCAAATACGAGACGCTGGCCACGCTCATGGTAGCCGTGATTCTCGCCGTGGTGGGCGTGATGTTCATGGTCGACGGTGCCGAAAAGATATATGACGCCGCATCGGGGCGCCCGTTGTCGTCGCCCACATGGCTGGCCCTTACGATGGCAGTGGCCTCGATAGCGGCCAAAGAATGGCTTTACCGCTACACCCGACGTGCCGGCGAGCGCATACATTCGGCAGTGGTCGTGGCCAACGCCTGGCATCACCGGTCTGACGCGCTGTCGTCGCTCGCCACGCTGGCCGGTATCGGCGGTGCCATGGCGCTTGGCGACAGATGGCATATCCTCGACCCCATCGCGGCCATGGTGGTCAGCGTGTTCATCGTCATTGTGGCTGTGCGCATAGGGCGTCCGGCAGTGCTCGAACTGCTGGAGGTTTCGTTGCCGCGTGATACGGTCGAGGGAATGTTCCATGTGATCGGGAATACCCCCGGGGTCGAGGCATTCCACCATTTCGCGTCGCGTCGCAACGGGAACAAGATGATTGTCGACTTCCACATCAAGGTCAATCCCCGCATATCGGTCAGTGACGCTCATGCCATAGCCACTGAGGTAGAGCGCCGTCTGCGGGCTGCTTATGGGAATGACATGCTGGTAAACATCCATATCGAGCCTTACGAGGGACAGACGGTCGATTCCAACCGGATGTGCCGATGAGTGAGTTTAGAAAGTTTAGAGAGTAAAAGGAGTTAAGATAATAGTTGGGTGAGGGGAAATGAAATCAGCGTGGAACCGCGCCGTCGGGCACGATTCCACGCTAATTCTTTTGATTCTGACAGGGTGACTGTCTTGCTTTACAGATTACTGTTTTGTTTGATCGGGTAGGTGGGTCAGCCTTCGATGGCCTTGGCGTTACGGTAACCGCTGACCGCTTTCCAGCAGAGGGCTGCAATCAGTGCGCCGGCAAGCGGACCTACGAGCATAATCCAGAAATCGCCCCATGCGCCACAGCTCCATACTGCGGGGCCGAACGAACGAGCCGGGTTGACTGAACAGTTGTCGACCGTGATGCCCACGATATTTACAAGTCCGAGGGCCAGACCGATGGCGATGCCGGCGAATTTGCCGAAACCTTTCTGCTCGTCAGTGGCGCCGAGAATCACGAATACGAAGAAGAACGTGAGCACAACCTCGGCAAGCAGGGCCATGCCGGCCGATGCGCCGGGCTGCACGACATTGGCGGCCAGCTGTACATCGCCTGTGACGCCGCCGAAATCGAAACCGGGAGCCATGTTCACGAACCAGTAGAGGATACCGGCGCCGATGGTGGCGCCGAACAGCTGTGCCACCACATAACCGCAGAACTCACCGACTTTCATGCGGCCACTCACCAGCATGGCGAATGATACAGCCGGGTTTACATGACAGCCCGAGATGTTGCCGATGCAGTATACCAGACACAGCAGAACCAGGCCGAAACAGAGGCCAATACCGAGCACACCGATTTTTGGCCCGGCGAGCACGGCGCTGCCGCATGCCAGGAGGACGAGGAACATTGTCCCCACACATTCCGCGAGATACTTTCTCATAACAATAGTTTTTAGTTGTAACAGTGTAAGGGGATGACAACCGGAGCAAGGTTCTGTCTGATCAGATCCCCTTTTATTTTATACGCCGGAACGTTGCGGAATGTTTACCCGGAAAAGTTAAACAGCTCCGCTCTGTGCTATCAGGTATGCTATGTAGGCGATGTACAGCGCCACCATCACGGCACCTTCAGAGCGCTTGATGGTGCGGTGCCCGAAGAACCACCCCGTGGCCCAGAAAAGCACGCTGGCGCCGGTGAGCACAAGCAGGTCGAGGCTGTTGATGTTGCCGAACTGCAGCGGCATGATGGTGGAGGTGCATCCCAGCACGAAAAATATGTTGAAGATGTTAGAGCCGATGACGTTGCCCAGGCAGATTCCCGAGAACCCTCTTGCTGCCGCTACGGCCGACGTGGCCAGCTCGGGCAGCGATGTGCCTGCGGCCAGAATAGTAAGGCCAATAAGGCTCTCTGACCATCCGATGGCCTTGGCCAGTCCCGATGCGCCGTCGACAAACCAGTCGCCACCGAATATCAGTCCGGCCAGACCCCCCAGCAGGGCCGCGAGCGCCTTCCACAGCGGCATAGTCTTCTTTTTCTCCCCTTCCTCGGTGGTGGGGTCATCCTTACGGGCTTTCTTTGCCGCGCCGATGGTGTAGCGCATGAAGATGATGAAGAACAGCAGGAGCAGTATGCCGTCGACACGCGTCAGCGTCATCGGGGCGCCGTCAAGAATGGGCGCGCTCCCCATGGTCAGCAGTACCACCGACGACAGTATCACCAGCGGTATCTCGTTTACCATAATGCCGTCTGTGACCTTTATAGGTCTGATCATGGCGCAGATACCTATGATTATGAGGATGTTGAAGATGTTCGAGCCGACAATGTTGCCGATGGCCATGGATGTCGAGGCGTTGATGGCGCTTGTAATCGAAACCATCAGTTCGGGGGCGCTGGTCATCATTGAGACCACGGTCAGGCCGACCATGAAGTCAGACATTCCCATGCGTTTCGCAAGGGCGGCGGCGCCGTCGGTCATGTAGTTCGCGCCCGCGAGGATCAGTACCAGTCCGACGGCAAGTAATGTGATGTCAAGTAACATATCGGTAGAAACGTTTGTCAGATTATTCCGGCCGATTCAAGCATCCGGCGGTAATAATCGGCTTTTTTCTCCAGGGGGAGGGGATAGGCGCGTGAGGTCGAGGGCATGCGCCAGATTTCCAGGTCGCGGCCGCAGAAACCGGGCGCGGTCACTGAGGTTCCCATTTTCGGGAGGTCGGTGCCGGTAAGTTCCGCTATTACTCCGGCGGCTTTCTCGCCGGTGGTGGCCACCGTGCGGCAGTCGGGCATCGCGTCGAGCAGCGAGGCCAGCGGCACAGGCTCTAATATGTCGAGATACTTGTCGGAGGCATTCCCCTTCAGACGGCACACCCTGCGTGCGGTGTCGTTCAGCGCTATGTGGTGGCGCGTCATGAGGTCGATGACAGCCTGCAGGTCAAACCGCTTTTCGGCGGGAAGCCACAGCGCGTTCTTGTCGCCCAGGAAAATCAGCCCCATTATGCGCCAGAAGTCGTTGATGGGATTCGGGTAATAGAAATTCATCGACCACCGGTGGTTTCCCGGCGGGAAAGTGCCCATGATGAGGATGCGGGCCCCGTCGGGTATGAACGGTTCCCACGGGTGGGTCTCTATGATCCGGTCGGTATTGTTTTCAGAGTCTTTCACAATTATTTTAACGTAAATTTATACGAATAATTGCGCGGAGCCTGTGCTCCACGCAATTATATACGGTGTTTCATTAAGTGGTCAGGTATGTTTCTGCCGGGCGTGTTTGGCAATGGCATCATCTTCTGCCGCCTCTACCATATCTTCGGTAGGCTCGAAACCGGCGGGCCATTTCGATACCTGGTCAGGCTTGCGCCCCTCGATCTGCCAGTCAAAGGGATAGAAGTGTGCGTCGGGGTTACGCCATCCCGGTTTGCGGCAGGCATAGATTACCAGCGGCATGGCCACGATGACGGCTACGCCTGCCAGGAGGATGCCGATATAGACCGCCGGACTGCCGGTAGTAATCTGAGCCGGGGGCAGATAGCTGAGCAGAAGGGCCGCCAGGGCGCCCGCGATGCCGATGGTGCATACTATCGCCGCACCGAACTTGCCGCCGGGCACCTTGAACCCGCGTGTCTTGTTGGGCTGTGTGCGTCTGAGTCTTATGAACGCGCCGTAGATCATGAGCACCATAATCAGGTAGATGATGGTGGCCATCTGCGACATGATCTGGTAGGCCGATTCAACCGTGGGCAGAACAATAAGTATAAGCAGCAGTATCGAAACTATCGCCCCCTCGATATAAAGAATGGGCTTGTTGGCGCCGTTCTTGTTGAGTTTCTGCAGTGAACGGGGCAGGTAGCCTGACTGCGCCACCGCCATCAGACCGGTGGAAGGACCCGTGACGAGCACGCTGATCTGGCCCACGACGCCGAACATCACCAGCGCGGCCATGATATTGCCGGCCCAGCTCATGCCCAGGCTACCCCAGAATGCGTTGTAGGCCGCCAGCAACGACTGCAGAAGGTCGATCTTCTCTGACGGGATGACCATGCCGATTATGAGTGTGCCGATTGCATAGCCCAGCACAATCACGATTACCGACACCAGTACCGAGCGCGGGTAGTCGCGGGCCGGATTCTTCATATCGGTGATATGCACCGCCTGGATTTCCATGCCGGCGTAGAACAGGAAAATCGATGCCGCCAGTACGATGGTGGAGAGGTTGTCGAAGTCGGGGAAGAACGGGATGGGCTTGAGCTCGACGGGGTTGCCCATGCACACATATATCACGGCAAGAACCACGAGAATGGCCGCCGGCACGAGTGTGCCCCAGATGCCGCCGAGGGTCGACAGCTTGTTGGCCATTTTCTGCCCGCGGAAAGCGTTGAATGTAGCCGCCCAGTAGAATATCAGGGCCATCACCAGTGTGTAGACCTTGTTTGATGCCAGCCGCGCGTCAAAGCTCTCGGGCCAGAAGATATAGGCAAGCGAGGCGGCGCCGAACATCAGCACCGTCGGGAACCAGATGATGATGGTCTGGGTCTCGAGGAACATGGCCGTCCATCCCCACCGGGGGCCGAAAGCCTCAGACACCCAGCGGTACAGACCGCCCGACTTGGTGTATGTCGATGCCAGTTCGGCGCATACCAGCGAGAACGGAATCAGGAACACCACAGCCGCAAAGATATAGTAAAATATCGACTGCACACCGAATTTTGCCTCGGTGGGGAGTCCACGCATGCTGAATATGGAAGTAATGATCAGAATCGCCATCGCCATCATGGTGATGGATCCCTTGGCGGTGGAAACCGCTTTCTTTCGTCCCGACCGGGTAACTTCAGGGGCGGGACGGCTATCGGCTTTTGTACTCATAGAGCGAATAATAGAGCGAAAAGAAACAAATCATGGCTTTCTGACTGCGACGGGGCCGGCAGTCATGACTGATAATACCTGTACGGTCGGTCTGACCGACTGAACCGTAATAGTCCTGTGGCTTGTTTTTCACTGATAGAACAAAGCCTTACAGATAAAAGTTTGTAATAGCGGGGTCGCGTGTGAAAATAATCGTAACTTTGTACCCCGGTAGCGGTTATCCCGCTATTGACACAAGAAATACATACCGCCATATAAAATACTGATATGACTGACTGCCTGATAGTACTCTCCGTTTCCGACTGGTTCTCGGCTTCGTACCTGTTCCAGCTGTTTTTCGACAATGCCGGTTACTGGCTGGTTTTCCTGTTCATGGTGATAGAGAGCTCGTTTCTGCCGTTCCCGTCTGAGGTAGTGGTTCCCCCCGCCGCATATATCGCCGCCACAAGCGGCAAGCTCGACGTGGTGCTTGTGGTGCTCGTGGCCACGGCCGGAGCCGTAGTCGGCGCGATGATCAACTATTTCCTGTCGCTGTGGCTGGGCCGTCCCATAGTGTACGCCTTTGCCAACTCGCGTTTCGGGCATGCCTGTCTGATCGACCGGGCCAAGGTTGAGAAAGCCGAGAGGTATTTTGACGATCACGGCGCGCTTTCAACTTTCATCGGGCGCCTGATTCCGGCTGTGCGTCAGCTCATATCCATACCCGCCGGTCTGGCCCGCATGAATCTGGGCGTCTTCGTGATCTTCACCGCCCTGGGCGCCGGGGTCTGGAACTGCGTGCTTGCCGGTCTGGGCTGGTGGCTCGGGAAGACTGTGCCGTACGAACAGCTTTTCCCCATGATTGAGAAATACAACAGCTACTTCACCTACGGCGGCCTGGTTCTGCTGGTGGCGTGCCTGGGGTATATCTGCTGGAAAGCCCTCAGTACAAAAAAATAGTCATCGAAAACCAATCACCGATCAAATATATATCACATGATAGTTTCCCCCTCGTTGCTCTCGGCTGATTTCGCCAATCTTGAGCGTGATGTAGAAATGATAAACCGCTCAGAGGCCGACTGGCTCCACATCGATGTCATGGACGGCGTCTTCGTGCCCAATATCTCGTTCGGTTTTCCGGTGATGAAGGCCGTGGGCCGCTGCCTCACAAAACCGATGGACGTGCATCTGATGATCGTAAATCCCGACAGATGGATATCCCAGGTACGCGACTGCGGCGCGGCGATAATGAACGTGCATCAGGAGGCCTGCGTGCATCTTGACCGCACCGTGCAGGCCATAAAGGCCGCTGGCATGAAAGCCGCCGTGACACTGAACCCATCGACACCGGTAATGATGCTTGAGGATGTGATCGCTGACCTCGACATGGTACTGCTCATGTCGGTCAATCCCGGTTTCGGAGGCCAGAAATTCATTGAGAACACCTACAACAAGGTCGACCGTCTGAAAGAGCTGATCCGCGTCTCGGGGTCTAAGGCGATAATCGAGGTCGACGGCGGTGTCGACGCTGTCGTGGGCCCGCGTCTTGCCGCCCGTGGTGTGGATGCCGTTGTGGCCGGCTCGTATGTGTTCAAGTCGCCCGAGCCCCTCCAGGCCATAAGTCTGCTCAAACACGCCTGATACCCCTTTCCAGCCATGCGCCTTAACGATACACCTTTCCAGAACCTGATGCAGCGGCGTGTGTTTAACGTCCTGCTGGTTGCCTCGCCCTACGATGCCTTCATGATGGAGGAGGACGGCCGCGTCGAGGAACAGCTCTACAATGAGTATGTGGCCCTGAACCTGTCGTCACCCCCGCGCATCACGCGCGTCTCGCATATCTCGGAGGCGCTGGCACTGCTTGCCGAGAAACATTTCGACCTCATCATCGCCATGCCGGGCATGGACATAAGCGAGACATTCGTCGGGGCGCGCGAGATCAAAAAGGAATACCCCGCGATCCCCTTCGTGGTGCTGACACCGTTCTCGAAAGAGGTGTCGCGGCGTCTTGCCGCCGAGGATTTCTCGGGCATCGACTATGTGTTCTCGTGGCTGGGGAACGTAGACCTGCTGCTTGCCATCATCAAGCTGCTTGAAGATAAGCTCAACGCCGAGAATGACGTCCTCGACGTGGGGGTGCGCATGATACTCATGGTAGAGGACTCGGTGCGTTTCTATTCGTCGATACTGCCGCACCTCTACAAGTTCCTGCTCAGGCAGAGCATGCTTTTCTCGACCGAGGCCCTGAACGAGCATGAGAAGATGCTGCGCATGCGCGGGCGTCCCAAGGTATTGCTGGCACGCACATACGAGGAGGCGCGTGAGCTCTACGACAAATACTCAGACAAGATGCTGGGGCTCATCACCGACGTGTCGTTCATGCGCGACGGCGCCAAAGATCCGCTGGCCGGTATCTCGTTCTCGGAATATGTGAGGGAGCATGACCCCTATCTGCCTATCATAGTCGAATCGACCGAATCGTCGAACCGCAGGTACTGCGACAGTTTCGGCGGTATCTTCCTTGACAAGACATCGAAGAAACTCCCGGTCGACCTCGGCAAGACCGTTATGGCGCACTTCGGTTTCGGCGATTTCGTGCTGCGCGACCCCGCTACGGGGCAGGAGATAATGCGCGTTGAGTCGCTCAACGACCTGCAGAAGAAAATTTTCGACATTCCCGACGCCTCCCTGCAGTATCATGCCCTGCGCAACGACATCTCGCGCTGGCTCTACTCGCGCGCCATGTTCCCGATCGCCGATGTGATCCGCGACCACCGGTTCACTTCGATTGAACAGGCCCCTGAGGTAAAACAGCTCTTCTTCGACCTTATAGTGCAGTACCGCCGCATGAAGAACCGCGGCATCGTGGCCGAGTTCCGCAAGGGGCGTTTCGACTATTACTCGAATTTCGCCCGTATCGGCCAGGGGTCGATGGGTGGCAAAGGGCGCGGCCTGGCGTTCATAGACTCCATAATCAAGAAACACCCCGAGTGCGACAATTACCACGGGGTGACCATAAACATACCGCGCACGGTGGTGCTCTGCACCGACATTTTCGACGAGTTCATGGCCGCCAACGACCTGTATCCGTACGTTCTGCCGGCCGAGGGGCCCAATCCGACCGATGACGAGATTCTGCGACGTTTTGTGGAGGCGCGGCTGCCCGAGCGTGTGCGCGACGACCTCACGGCTCTGCTCGAGGTTGTCAACGGTCCGCTGGCGGTGCGCTCGTCGTCGTTGCTTGAAGACTCGCATTACCAGCCCTTTGCAGGCGTGTATTCCACATACATGATACAGCGCGACGCCGACCCGGCTGAGATGCTGAAGGCCCTCACCGGTGCCATCAAGGGTGTGTATGCCTCGGTATTCTACGAGGAGTCGCGCGCCTACATGACCGCTACCTCGAATGTGATCGACCAGGAGAAGATGGCCGTCATCATCCAGGAGGTAGTGGGCCGCGAGACCGGCGACTGGTTCATCCCCTCTTTCTCGGGCGTGGCGCGGAGCCTCAACTATTATCCGCTGGGGCATGAACAGCCCACCGACGGCGTGGCCGAGGTGGCCGTGGGCCTGGGAAAATATATTGTTGACGGCGGGAGGGCGCTAAGGTTCTCGCCGCGTCATCCGGCGTCGGTGCTGCAGACCTCGACACTTGACCTGGCTCTGCGCGACACCCAGCGCAATCTCTATGCGCTGCCGCTGAAACGTGACGGCAAGCCGGAGGGGGAGAGTGCAGGCGATGTGGTGTTCTCGACCGACGACTCGTTCAATCTCGAACGGATTCCGGTACAGAAACTTGCCGCCGACCCCGACGCGCTGCGCCTGGTGGCGTCGACATACGATGCCAACGACCGCATGATACGCGACACCCATATCGGCCCGGGGCGCAAGGTCATCACCTTCGCCAACATGCTTGCGCACGGCTCGCAGTTCCCGCTGCCGCAGGCCGTCGAGCTGATGCTCACCACCGGCCAGCGGGCCATGCAGAGACCCGTGGAGATAGAGTTCGCCGGTATGGTGAACCGCCCCGGCGACACCACCGACCGCGACGGGCGCCCCTGTTCCGGCCATATCTACTGGCTACAGATACGCCCCATCATAGACCGCAAGGATGATGTCGACCCGGCTCTGCTGGAACTTCCTGACGAAAGCCTTCTGCTGAGGTCGAACACGGCGCTGGGGCACGGCACCACCGACACGGTGTCGACCGTTGTCTATGTGCGCCCCGACAATTATTCATCATTCGACAACCCGGATCTTGCACGCGAGATTGCCGAACTGAACGCCCGGTTCTCCGAGCCGGGTAACCAGATTCCCTACATACTCATCGGCCCGGGCCGCTGGGGCTCGTCTGACACCGCCCTCGGTATTCCGGTGCGGTGGCCCGACATCGCCGGCGCGCGTCTTATAGTGGAAACCGCGTTGCAGAATTTCCGCGTGGAGCCGTCGCAGGGCACACATTTCTTCCAGAACCTTACCTCGGCCGGGGTGGGATATTTCACGGTCAATCCGTTTTCGGCGAAATCAGACGACAAAGGCGCGCGCACCGATTATTTCAACATCGGCGTACTCGACGCCATGCCTGCCGTATATGAGTCGAAAGGGCTCAGGGCCGTCACGTTCGATTCCCCCCTGCTTATCGGCATCAATGGCAAAAAAGGTGTCGGGGTGGTGAAATTCCCGGATTCGGCCCCTGATTTTGACGGTGCGGATGCCCCCGGTTACACCGAAAATGTCTAACTTTGTAGAATCGTATGGCCTGTCAATCTTACTCTGATTGCGTGTCGGGCCGTGCGTACAACTAAAACTGCTAAGAAATGGCTATTTTCAAACGACTGAAACGCGCCTTCGGCTTTAATTCGCAGGAATATTACGAAGAAGATGATACTCCCGGTATCGATGCCACCGTGGTGCCCCTGCGCAAACGCAACGAAGAACGCGCGTCGCAATATGCCGCACCTGGCGTGACGGCCCATCGCCATGATGCCGCCCCGTCTGAGGCGGGCGCGCCCTCTGCCGATGCGACCCCCGAAACCATCGCCGAGGATGCCGGTATGAGCCGCGCTGTTCCTTCCGAGATATTCAAGACGGTGGTCGAGGTGTTCAACCGGTCACTGCCCGACTTCCTCGGCGACAGTGTGGATGCCGAGCGTCAGCAGAAATTCCTTTATGACGCACTCGACGACGGGATGAAACGCTATCTCGGCTCGCTCGACCGCGATGCCCGGCGCCGCTATGACGAGATGCGCCACGCCGATATGCTCAAGACCGAGACAGAGCTTAAGGAGCTGCGCGAGGCATTGCGCCGGCAGGAAGAGGAGGCCGAGGATGTGAAGAAATCGCAGCTCAGCGCCGAGCGTCAGAAACGTGCCCTGAACGAGCGCGTGCGTGACCTTGAGAAACAGATAGCCACACTGCAGGCCGAGAGCGAGCAGCTTGATCTCGAGAACAAATCGCTTGTGAATAAACTGCGCATCAACGCGCTGCAGGAAAAGGATTTCGATGCCA
>CALJBF010000044.1 GCA_938027385.1 uncultured Porphyromonadaceae bacterium
CGAGGGGTTGTCGTTATAGAAGTTTGCCATTGTTTCTTATCTTGGTTGTAACGCCGGTGGGTTACTTGGAGTTCTTTTTATAGTATTTGATGAGTTTGGGCACCACGTCTTCGTAATTGCCGGTGATTACATAGTCGGCGATGGTGTTGATGGGCGCGTCGGGATCGGGGTTGATCGAGATGATGATCGATGAATCCTGCATGCCGGCTATGTGCTGGATCTGGCCCGAGATACCGCAGGCGATGTAGAGTTTCGGACGCACGGTCACACCGGTCTGGCCGATCTGACGG
The DNA here is from genome assembly GCA_938027385.1 of uncultured Porphyromonadaceae bacterium. Lineage (GTDB taxonomy): Bacteria > Bacteroidota > Bacteroidia > Bacteroidales > Muribaculaceae > UBA7173. The sequence goes on from CALJBF010000044.1 coordinate 291, forward strand.
GCATGCTCGGCGAAACCGGCGTCGACAGCGGCACGTGTGGCGCCTACCTCGGCACCGAGTACCGACGCAAGCTCGAAGAGCATGTCAAAACCCTCTTTCGAGCCAACACCATAACCGCCCGAGACAATGATGGGCGAGTTCTTGATGTTGATTTTCGATTTCTCGATGTGACGGTCGATGATCTCCACGACGAAATCGGCGTCAGAGACATATTTCTTCGGGTCGAGGTTCACCACCTCACCCTTGTGTGCGGCATCGAACACCTCTTTTTTCATCACGCCCTCGCGTACGGTGGCCATCTGCGGACGGCAGTCGGGGTTGACGATGGTGGCCACGATGTTGCCGCCGAAAGCCGGACGGATCTGATAGAGCAGGTTCTTGTACTCCTTGCCCGAACGCGGGTCGGTGTGGTCGCCGATTACGAGCGACGTACAGTCTGCGGTAAGACCCGAGTGGAGGCACGACGACACGCGGGGACCGAGGTCACGGCCGATGCATGTGGCGCCCATGAGGCAGATCTGCGGCTCGATCTCGCGGAAGAGGTTGATGAGCACTGCGGCATGGGGATTCGACGTGTAGGGGAACAGACGGGCGTCGTCGACCTTGTAGACAGTGTCGGCGCCGTAAGGGAAGATCTGCTCCTCGATGCCGTCGAGGTTGCTGCCGACCACAACGGCCTCGAGCTTCACGCCCAGTTCGGTAGCCAGCTGACGCCCCTTGGTGAGGAGCTCGAGCGAGACGTCGGCGATGCGGCCTTCGTCAAATTCGCAATATACTATGAGGTTGTTTTTGCTGTTTTCCATTGTTGCGATAGCTTTTCGTGGGTGTGGAGATTAGCCGATGGTGTGGTTCTTGATGAGCTCTTTCACGAGAGTCTCGATGGCGGTGTCGTCACTGCCGTCGAATGTGAGCGACTCTTTAGCCGTGAACACCACGTTCTCGATTGACTTCACCTTTGTGGGCGAGCCGGCCATACCGATCTGTTCGGGGTCGGCCTCTACAAACGCGGCACCCCACTCCTTGATCTCAAGGCCGGGACGCGACTCAACCAGAGCCTTGCGCTCGTCAGAGAGTTTCTCTTTCTCAGAAGGCGAGACGGCATATTTGTACTGCATCACGCGGCGGGCGTTGCGCGGGCGGCATTCGGCGGCGGTGCCGTTTACCGTCACAACGCAGGGGAGCGGAGCCTTAACGGTCTCGACACCCGACTCAAGGCGGCGACGCACCGTGATGTGGCCGTCAGCGACCTCAAGAACCTCCTCGGCGTATGTGACCTGGGGAAGACCGAGTTTCTCGGCAATCTGGGGACCTACCTGCGCAGTGTCGCCGTCGATGGCCTGGCGGCCGCAGATGACGATATCGAAGTTTCCGAATTTCTTTACGGCCTGTGCCAGCGAATAGGATGTGGCCAAAGTGTCGGCACCGCCGAGCGTGCGGTCGGTGAGCACAATGCCGCCGTCGGCGCCGCGGAACATGCCTTCACGCACTACCTCGGCCGCACGGGGCAGACCCATGGTGAGCATGGTCACCGTCGACCCGGGATGCTCGTCTTTGAGGCGGAGAGCCTGCTCGAGTGCATTGAGGTCTTCAGGGTTAAAGATAGCGGGGAGGGCGGCGCGGTTGATAGTGCCGTCGGCTTTCATGGCATCTTTTCCCACGTTGCGGGTGTCGGGCACCTGCTTTGCAAGGACAATGATGTTTAAGCTCATATTGTTCTATTTTTTGAATGGAGCGCCGCTCTGAACAGAGCCGCGACACCAGAGTTTATTTTCTGCTTTTTTGCGATAATACTGGTCAAAAAGACATGACGGCATGTAAGCCGACTGTTTTCGGCGCGTAAAAGTCGGCGCAAATTTAGCGATTTTTCAGTAATGATGCAAATTATATTTAAACCAGTATTGTATGTGTCAGAGATATAGGTGCAATCGTCAGACGAAACCGCCGGTTGCCTGTACGAATAACATCAGCGCGTCCGTGAGCGCAACGGAGGCAAAGACGCGATGCCGGCACGCAAAACCGTAACCATGCAGCGCCATAGCGCCACGGCTGCCAGCGGGAGACATACTCCGGCTACGGTATAAAGCACCCAGAAACCGTCGGAAGGGGCGAGATCGTGTATTACCATGTGGCACCCGATCTGAGCCGGGTCAAGTCCGAACCACCATATCTTCACCGCACTCACAGCCTTGAACGCGATTATATGAAACACATAGATGTATACGGTGAGGCCGCCGACATAGGCCAGCGACCGCGTCACTCCCCGCGCCGGGGTCGAGGGCCGCGACACCAGCCACCGCGACACACACAACAGCACAATGAACCCTGCAATGCCCGTCAGCGGCAACGTGGCCACATCGACAAGTTTCGGCGACAGATTCATGCCGGCCCAGTGGCGCGAGGCGCCGAAACAGAGCAAACCGGCAAGCATCACCACTGTCGCGGGCAACAACCGCCGCATCAATATGGCCGGGCGGATGCCTTTGGCGCACAACTCCCCGAAACGACTCACGGCATACCGTGCCACCACTCCGGCACTGAAGAAGAAGACACCCCATGTCTCGCGGATTCCACCTTGCACCACAGTGGCTACCCGCAGATGCCAGTTGATTTTCACAAGCGCGAACCCAAGCGCCGCCACACATATTATTATGGAGGCTGTGACAGGCGACATCCCCTGCACGCCCAGCCGCACCGCCGCACGCCTCACCACCAGTCTCAGCGCAAGATATGCCAGCGACGCCAGCAACAAAGCCCTGAAGAACCAGAATGCCCCGGCCAGAAACTCGTCGTAACCACCCATCGAGAAGATGATGTGCACCGCCCTCTGCAACATGTCACGCCCGGAGTAGGGATGCGTCACCCCGCCGCTCCAGTTGCCGTACTGCTCATTGAGGATACCGAGCGCGAACATAAAATTATGTATCACCAGGAAAAACAGCGACCATTTTACAAACGGCACATACAGCCCCTTCACGCGTCTTACCACAAACTGCCACGGCTGGTCAAGATAACGTTCGGCAAAGAAATATCCCGCCGCCATGAAAAACACCGGCATGTGGAAGAGATAAATGAAATTGGTGACAAACGAGGGCGCCTCGGCATGTCCGAGCACCATAAGTAT
>CALJBF010000045.1 GCA_938027385.1 uncultured Porphyromonadaceae bacterium
CGCTGTGAAAAAGGTCACCGAGCCCTATCTGGTCGACGCACTCTCGATAACAGAGGCAGTGGCACGTATCACCGAAGAGATGACACCCTTTATTTCGGGCGAGTTCATTGTGTCATCGGCCAAGTCCACAAAAATCGCCGAGATTTTCTGGGATGACTCGGCCGACAAATGGTATCTCGTAAAGGTGGCTTTCATCACCATCGATGAGAAAACCGCGGCCGAGAAACGTTCGGTGTCGCAGATACTTGTTGCCGGCGGTTCGTTCAAGGGCGCTTTTGACAATTTCATGGAGGGGATGAAGGCCACTATGGCTGATTTCGAGATAGTATCGATCTCAGAGACCCCTTATATGGATGTCTACAAGGCCAAACTCGAGTCGAAGGCCGACTCGCAGCAGCTCCAGTGATTCCGGCATACAGACACTCGTCATGTCAACAGACATAAGCAGGAATCTTGAGGCTGTGCGCGCTACTTTGCCCCCGGGTGTCGACCTGGTGGCCGTCAGCAAGTTCCATCCCATAGAGATGGTGCTTGAGGCGGCCGCCGCCGGCCAGCGCCTGATGGGCGAGAGCCGCGTGCAGGAACTCCAGACCAAGGTGGCCGCGCTTGCGGCCATGGGCGCCGGCGCCCCGGCCGTGGCGTGGCATTTCATCGGCCATCTGCAGACCAATAAGGTGAAACAGTTGCTGAGGCTGCGACCCGCTATGATAGAGAGTGTGGATTCACTCAGGGTGCTTGAGGCGATTGACCGTGAGGCGGCCGCCCAGGGCATCGTGCAGCGTGTGCTGATGCAGGTGCATGTGGCCGCCGAAGAGACAAAGACCGGGTTTACGTCCGACGAACTCTTTGCCTATTTCGAGGCGCGCGGCTACGAGTCGCTGAAAGCCACACACCTTTGCGGCGTGATGGGCATGGCCACCAATACCGACGACATGGAGCGCGTGCGCGCCGACTTCAAGGCCATACGCGCCTGTCTCGACCGTGTGAACGCCATGTGCCCCGACCTGCGCGGCTTTGACCGCGTGAGCATGGGTATGTCTGACGACTATCCAGTGGCTGTGGAAGAGGGCGCCAATATCGTCAGGGTAGGCTCGGCCATCTTCGGCCCCAGGGTTTACTGAAACATCAGACGGGGCCGACAGGTCAGACGAGTCCGACAAGTCCGACGGGTCAGACCTTGTCAGGCGGCTCCGGCAATCAGTGCTGACGGCCCCCCCTTTCACGCTGGCCCCTAAATAAAAACCGTTTTATGGCCGGCGGTTGGAAAATAATCCTTAAATTTGCACTATTGTAGGGGGCGCATGCGCGCACCCTCGCATTATATCTTCTCAAAAGCTTATTTATCAGCCTTATAAATAATATCCTAAATAAATCAATCCTTAAACTAACAATGGAAATGACTAAAACTCAAACCAGAGCAGGCGGTAATGTCGTGGCCATCGTCACGATGTTCTTTCTGTTCGGTATGATTTCGTTCGTTACGAACCTTGCCGCTCCGCTCGGCACAATCTGGGGTCATACCTATGACTGGGCCGGTATGATGGGTAACTTCATGAACTTCTTCGCATACCTTATCATGGGTATCCCCGCCGGCAACATGCTGGTAAAGATCGGCTATAAGAAAACGGCCCTGATCGCCATGGCTGTCGGTGCCATAGGTATCGCACTGCAGTATATTTCGAGCCTGGTAGGCGCCGAGACAGACCTCTTCAGCGTAAGCGGTCAGCCTGTGATGCTCAACTTCATCATCTACCTGCTTGGCGCGTTTGTCTGCGGTTTCTGCGTGTGCATGCTCAACACTGTGGTGAACCCCATGCTCAACCTTCTCGGTGGCGGCGGCGTCAAGGGTAACCAGTTGCTGCAGGCCGGCGGCTCGATTAACTCGCTTGCCGGTACACTGACCCCGTTCTTCGTGGGCATGCTCATCGGCACCGTTACCGACCGCTCTACGATCGGCGACGTATCCCCCCTGCTGTTCATCGCATTCGGCGTATTTGTGCTGGCATTCCTGATCATCTCGTTTGTCACCATTCCCGAGCCCCACATGCAGAAAAAGGGTGCCAAAAAGGTAAAATACAGCCACTCGCCCTGGAACTTCCGCCACACCGTGCTCGGTGTTATCGGCATCTTCTTCTATGTAGGTATCGAGGTCGGTATCCCCGGTGTGCTTATCTTCTACATCAGCTCGTTCACAGATATTCCCAATGCTACGGCAGTGGGTGGCGGCGTGGCCGCTGTTTACTGGCTGCTGATGCTTGTCGGCCGCGTGTCGTCGTCGGCTATCTCGGGTAAGGTTTCGAGCCGTACCCAGCTTATGGTGGCCTCAACGCTGGCTATCGTGCTGATTCTGCTGGCGATATTCGTTTCTGCCGATGTGCGCGTCTCGATGCCCTCTTATACCGCAGGTGTAGGTTTCGGCATGGCTGAGGTACCCGTTTCGGCATTGTTCCTGGTGCTTTGCGGCCTCTGCACATCTGTGATGTGGGGCGGCATTTTCAACCTCGCTGTCGAGGGACTCGGCAAATACACCGCCCAGGCTTCCGGTATCTTCATGATGATGGTTGTCGGCGGTGGCGTAATGCCGCTCATCCAGAATGCGATTGCCAATAACGTGAGCTACCTGTCGTCGTACTGGCTCGTTATCGCGATGCTGGCTTATCTGCTGTTCTATGCCGTCAGCGGCTCGAAGAATGTCAACACCGACATTCCCGTAGATGACGAAGACGAACTAAAGGTTCCCGACGCAATCTGATAAAGCGGCCGGCCGGGCAGTCTGCCTCAGTGGCAGCTGACCCGGCCGGTCTGTTGTTCATCGCGCGGTTAAACAATTTCACGCTCCGCGCCTTAATATAATAGTGCCGCTTGCAGGCGGCACTGTCCCCCCCCGGTAATTCCGCACCCACAAACAACTATAAGTTCAAAATGGATAAAACTGTCATTGACCGCGCCGCAGACACCATACGAATTCTGGCGGCCTCGATGGTCGAAAAAGCTAAATCCGGGCATCCCGGCGGTGCCATGGGAGGCGCTGACTTCGCCAATGTGCTCTACACCAAGTTTCTGGTGACAGACCCTGACGATCCCACCTGGATTGCGCGCGACCGGTTCTTCCTCGATCCGGGCCACATGTCGCCGATGCTTTACAGCGTGCTGGGGCTTTCGGGCAAATACACCGTTGACGAGCTCAAGCAGTTCCGCCAGTGGGGTAGCGTCACGCCGGGGCATCCCGAACTCGACCCCGAGCGCGGTGTCGAGAACACATCCGGTCCCCTTGGCCAGGGACATACCATGGCCGTGGGTTGTGCGCTCGCCCAGGAGTTCCTGCAGGCCCGTTTCGGCGACGTGATGGCCCACAAGACATACGCTTTCATCTCTGACGGCGGCATTCAGGAGGAAATCGCCCAGGGTGCCGGACGCCTTGCCGGTTTCCTCGGCCTGAAGAACCTCATAATGTTCTATGACAGCAACGATGTGCAGCTGTCGACGAATGTCGATGAAGTCGATACCGAGGATGTGGCCGCCAAATACCGTGCCTGGAACTGGAACGTCATCGAGATCAACGGCTCTGACGCCGGCGAGATTTCGGCCGCACTCACCGAGGCTATTGCCGAGAAATCGCGTCCCACGCTGATTATCGGCAAGACCATCATGGGCCGCGGAGCCGTGACCGCCGACGGTACCAACTTCGAGGGGAAATGCTCTACACACGGGCAGCCCCTGAGCAAGTCGGGCGCCGACTATGCCATGACGGTAAAGAATCTGGGAGGCGACCCCGAGAATCCATGGAGTATCCCTGCCGATGTGCAGAAACTATACGATGACCGCAATGCCGAGCTGCGCCGCATCTGTGCCGAGCGCCACGCCGCCGAAAACGCCTGGGCGAAAGCGCACCCCGAACTCGCGGCCACACTTGAAGACTATATCAACGAGCGTCTGCCCAAGCTTGATTTCGCCTCGATTGTCAACAAACCCGGCTGTGCCACCCGCGCCGCGTCGGCCAATGTGCTGGCCATGCTTTCAGAGAAGGTTGGCAACATGATCGTGTCGTCCGCTGACCTGGCTAACTCTGACAAGACCGACGGTTTCCTTAAACACACGCATCCCTTCACCCACGGCGATTTCTCGGGTGCGTTCCTGCACGCCGGCGTTTCGGAGCTCACCATGGCGTCGATTATGAACGGCATTGTGCTCCACGGCGCCATGCACGCCGCCTGCGGCACGTTCTTTGTGTTCTCCGATTATATGAAACCCGCCATCCGCATGGCCGCGCTGATGGAACTCCCTGTAAAATATGTGTGGAGCCACGACGCGTTCCGTGTGGGCGAGGATGGCCCCACCCACCAGCCCGTCGAGCAGGAGGCTCAGATCCGTCTGCTCGAACAGATCCGCAACTTCTCGGGCAAGCCCTCGATGCTTGTGATGCGCCCGGCCGATGCCGTCGAGACCGTGGTGGCCTGGCAGATGGCAATGGAGAACAACAGCACCCCCACGGCGCTGATACTCTCGCGGCAGGATGTAAAGGATATCCCCGCCGCTACCGGCAACCGCTGGGAAGAGGCCCAGGGTGCCCGCATGGGCGGATATGTGGTAATGGACTCGCCTCACCCGCGCGTGGTGCTCGTAGGCAACGGCTCAGAGGTATCACTGCTGTGCGACGTGGCCGTGCAGCTTGAGGCCGGCGAGGTGCCTTGCCGCGTGGTGTCGGTTCCCTCGGTGGGGCTGTTCGAGTCGCAGAGCGAGGAGTACCGTCGTTCGGTAATTCCGGCCGGCGTGCCCGTGTTCGGTCTTACCGCCGGTCTGCCCGTCACACTCCAGTCGCTGGTAGGGGCCAAAGGCATGGTCTACGGCCTGAACCGTTTCGGAGCCTCGGCCCCATACAAGGTGCTTGACGAGAAATTCGGCTATACGCCCGAGAACATTACCCGCGAGGTACTTAAATTCATAGGAGCCATCTGACGGCGGCACACCGGGTGCCGAAGTGTTAAACTTCGGCTTGATGAAAGTCGGAAATCAACAATCGCGAGGGTAAGCGCGTTTATTTTTACACAGAATTTCATTAATTTTCGCACAATTTTGAGCGAAATGTGAAATTATTAAAAAAAAATGCGTACCTTAGCGCCGATTTCGTGGACTAAAATCAGTCAATTCATGCCTCTCGCGAGGCTAATGTGCTGTCAATAAGCAGACTTCCACGTTTCCGTGCCCCCGGTGGCGCTACCTTCCGATTAGCGAATTGGAGGGATGTAAACATACTTTCGATAAAAATTCTTATTCAATTTCAACTTTTTCTACTTTAGCTATGAAGAAAAGTATCGCTTTGGCTTTTGGTTTCGCTATGCTTGCCGGCACAGCGGTTGCCCAGAACGCCCAGGAAGTGACTTATGTTGAAGATCCTGCCCAGGGCTACCTCTTCAACAAATTCTCTGACAACTGGTTTATCCAGGGTGAGGGTGGCGTTTCGATCGGTTTCACCGACGAGGATAACCACCGCAAACTCATGGATCGTTTCACCCCCTCGGCTCACCTCTATGTAGGTAAGTGGTTCTCTCCGCTGCTGGGCGTACGCATCGGTGCCAGCTACATCTCTGTAAAAGGTCTTTCGAACGACCCCAACTGCGTAGGTCTGCAGCCCTGGGAGGGGATGGTTGACGGTGAATACTGGAAAACCTACCAGAACTACTTCGGCCCCTCGTTCGACGTCATGCTGAACCTCACCAACTGGTGGTGCGGCTATCGTCCCGGTCGCGTTTACAACGCTTACCTCTATGGTGGCGGTGACTTCTACTGGACTGTGGCCAAAGAGCAGAAAGAAGACGGCGGTTTCAAATTCGTGAACTGCCACGACCGCGTGATCGGTCTGCATGCCGGCCTTATGAACGAGTTCAACATCACCAAGAACTTCGCTCTCGGTCTCGACCTGCGCGCCAACGCCATCTCTAACCACTCTGACAACTGGGGCAAGACCTTCGTTGTCGGTGAGGTTCTTCTCTCGGCCACCTACAAGTTCAACAAGACCGACTGGAGCGCTCCTATCGTTCCCGTTTGCCCCCCCGCAGAGAACTGCGACGAGTACCGCGCACGTCTGCAGGCCGCCGATGCCCGTATCGCCGACCTCGAGGCTCAGCTCAAGGCTTGCCTGAACCGTCCCGTAGAGAAAGTAGAGGCTCCCGCCAAACTCCCCCTGGCCACCATCTACTATCCCTGCAACGTTTACCGTCTGACCTCGGTTGACCGTCAGGTTCTGAAATCGGTTGCCAATGTGATGAACGCCGACACCAACAAGAAATACGTCCTCACCGGCTGGGCCGACAACTACACCGGCAACGACCAGATCAACGTTCGTCTGCGTCACAACCGTGTTAACGGCGTGAAGAACCAGCTCGTGAAATACGGCGTGAGCGAGAACCAGATCGAGGCTACCACCAACAACGCCAACCGCCTCGACCTCGGCGACAAGTGCCTCACACTTGACCGTTGCGTAACCATCGTTGAGAAATAATCTGGCCTCCGCGTCAGTCTGACGATACACAGTGCGGCGGGTCCCACAGCGGGTGCCGCCGCTTTTTTTT
>CALJBF010000046.1 GCA_938027385.1 uncultured Porphyromonadaceae bacterium
ATCGATAAAGTCGTCGAATACCGTGGTAATGACACAGACGGTGCGTCTGCTTGTCAGGGACATGGAAGCCGAGGATATGCATTTCCCCCTTCATCTTGGCGTCACCGAGGCCGGTGACGGCGAGGATGGCCGCATCCGCTCGGCCGTCGGCATAGGGTCACTGCTGGCCGACGGCATCGGCGACACCATCCGCGTGTCGCTCAGCGAAGAGCCTGAGGCTGAAGTGCCCGTGGCCCGCGAGCTTGTGGAATATCTGACCGCACGTGCCGGCGCGCCCTCCGTGCCGGGCGAGGCGGCGCCTGATTTCGACCCGGTTCTGCGTCAGCGCCGTCCTACCGACCCCGCAGGGAAGGTGGGGGGCACGCAGGTGCCCGTTGTGGCGGGTTACGATGATTTCGGCGCTGAAACCGCTGTCATCGACATTGACGTGACCGACGATGCGGCGCTTGTGGCCCGTGCCGCTGAACTGGGGGCTGACACGGCGCTCTGCCTTGTCACAGCCCACGCCAATCCCGTGGCGCGTCTCTCGGCGGCCATACATGCGCTCTGGCGCGCGGGTGACCGGCATCCTGTAATAGCACGGCTTGCATACGACGGCCTTGACCGCGACAAGGTGGTGATCAGGGCGTCGGCTGATTTCGGCTCGCTGCTGCTCAACGGTCTTATCGACGGCCTCGACATCCAGGCCGACACGCTTACCCGCGGCGAGCTTGACTCGCTGGCGTTGGGCATACTCCAGGCGGCGCGTTGCCGTGTCACAAAGACCGAATTCGGGTCGTGCCCGGGATGTGGCCGCACCATGTTCGACCTGCAGGAGACCGTGCGCCGCGTCAAGGCAGCTGTGGCCGGTTATCCCGGCCTGAAAATTGCTGTGATGGGGTGTGTTGTCAACGGCCCCGGCGAGATGGCCGACGCCGACTACGGTTACGTGGGCGCAGGCGTGGGCCGTGTGAGCCTGTACCGCAACAAGGAGCTGATAGAGAAAAACATAGAGTCAGACCGGGCTGTCGACCGCCTGCTTGAGATACTTCGGGCCGACGGGCGCATCGCCGCTGACCGCCATAATCCCGCCCAGGCATGACGGCATGCGGTGATCTGTCGGGGCGCCGGTTCGAGACCGCCATACTGCCCAACGGCATACGCGTGATATGCTGCCGCACGGCCACCCGCGCCGAATATTTCGGCGTGGCTGTCAATTCCGGCAGCCGCGACGAGAGGGCCGGGTGTTTCGGTCTGGCGCATTTCGTCGAGCACACCATTTTCAAGGGCACCACGCACCGCCGGGCATGTCATATCATAAACCGCATGGAGGCTGTGGGGGGCGAGCTGAATGCCTTCACGTCGAAAGAAGAGACATACGTCTACACCATATTCCCCAACGGGAATCTGGGGCGTGCCGTCGACCTGGTTGCCGACCTGGTGCGCGATTCTGTGTTTCCGGCTGCCGAGCTTGACCGTGAGCGCGATGTGGTGCGCGACGAGATGGACTCGTATCTCGACACCCCCTCTGAGGCGGTGTTCGACGATTTCGAGGATCTGTTTTTCCGCGGCTCACAGCTCGGCCATAACATACTTGGCGACAGTGCGGGGCTCGACACGTTCACGTCAGATGTCTGCCGTCGTTACCTCACGGAAACATTCTGCGGCAGCCGTATGACGGTGTTCTATCTCGGCCCCGAGCCGCCGCGCAAGGTCGTGGCCATGGTGACACGCCATCTGGGGATGCTGCCTGCCGGAACCCCTCCCGTGCGCGTGGCGCCTCAGACAACAGCACCTGCCGGAGAGAGGCGCCCGGCGGCGTCGCATCAGGCCAATACGGTCATCGGCGCTACGGCAGGGAGCCTGTACGAAGCCGACCGGCACGCCATGGCGTTGCTGGCCAACATACTCGGTGGCCCGGGAATGAACTCGCGGCTCAATGTGGCCCTGCGCGAGCGCCGAGGACTGGTCTACACTGTCGAGGCGGCTGTGACCAGGTTTACCGACTGCGGCGTGTTCACCGTCTATTACGGCTGTGACCCGGGCGACAATGACCGCTGTCACGAGTTAGTGAACCGTGAACTCGCGCAGGTGGCCGACACGCCGCTGAAACCCTCGGCCCTCGCCGCCGCAAAACGGCAGTATCTCGGGCAGCTTGTAATCGGGTCGGAGAACCTTGAGCAGTCGGCCATGAACATGGCGCGCACCATGATGTATTTCGGTCATGCGCCGTCGGTGCAGGCTGTGGCGGCAGCGATAGAGGCCGTCACCCCTATGGCGCTTGCCGACACGGCGCAGCGTCTCAGGCCTGACTTATGCAGCTGGCTGACTTTAGGCTAAACAGCGCCGTTGTTGGTCAATAATACCCCAAAAGAGCTAAAATCTTGGTGATTTTGGCTGAAAATGGTAATTTTGAAACTGGAACAATGAAGATTGCCGGATTGGATCTGGGGGAACGTCCCGTGATGCTCGCCCCCATGGAAGATGTGACAGACCCGTCGTTCCGCCTGATTTGCAAGGAATTGGGCGCCGATATGACATACTCCGAGTTTGTCTCGGCCGATGCCCTGATACGCAATATCGCGGCCACCACCCGCAAGCTCGCCATAAATGACCGCGAGCGCCCCACGGCCATACAGATTTATGGCCGCGAGGTAGGCCCGATGGTCGAGGCGGCACGCATTGTCGAGGGGGCGCACCCCGATGTGATTGACATAAACTTCGGCTGCCCCGTCAAGAAGGTGGCCGGAAAGGGTGCCGGAGCCGGGATGCTGCGTGATATTCCGCGGATGCTTGAGATCACCCGCGCTGTGGTCGATGCGGTGAAACTACCGGTGACGGTAAAGACCCGTCTTGGCTGGGATCACGACCACCGCATCATCGTCGATTTGGCCGAACAGCTGCAGGACTGCGGCATTGCGGCCCTGACCGTGCACGGACGCACGCGCGCCCAGATGTACACAGGCGAGGCCGACTGGGAGATGATAGCCCGCGTGAAGGAGAATCCGCGTCTGCGCATACCCGTGATCGGCAACGGCGACATCGACTCGCCCGAGCGACTGCTCGCTGCCTTTGACCGCTACGGCGTGGACGGGGTGATGGTGGGCCGCGCGTCGATAGGCAATCCGTGGATTTTCAACGACCTGCAGAGGGCGCTCCACCCCGAAGACCCGCGTTTCGAGCCGCTTACGCTGGCGAGGAAGTTCGATATTCTGCGCCGGCAGATTGACGAGAGCATTGACAAAATCGATGAGTACCGCGGAATCCTGCATATACGCCGTCATCTGGCCGTCAGCAGGCTTTTCAAGGGGATACCCAACTTCCGCGAGACGCGCATAGCCATGCTCAGGGCCGATACGCGCGACGAGCTTATGGCGATAATCGGGCACGTGCAGAACGAGATTCTCCCCTCGTTTGTATAATATATAACCGACCTATAACCGAGAAATGAAAAAGTTATTTCTGTTACTGACACTGATGAGCGCCATCTTCACAGGCGCATCGGCCCAGCGCACCCACCGCACCGGGGCGTATGACCTGAAAGTGGCCGATTTCAGCAAGATTGACCTTGTCGACGGATTTAACGTGGAATATCACTGCTCTGACGACTCGGCCGGCATGATCACATTCGAGACCACCAACGATATCGCCTCAAAGATACTGTTCGAGGTGAAAAAAGAGAAACTTGTGATTCAGAAAGCGTTTCACGAGGCGGGTCAGATGCGGTACGGCTTGCCCACACTGCATGTATATTCGCGTTTTCTTACCGAAGTGCGCAACAGCGGCGACTCGACCCTTGTGGTCAACAGCCCGAAGTCGACTGTGAAATTCAAGGCCGAAGTGATTGGTAACGGCCGCATTGTGGTGCGCGACATCGACTGCTCGAAGTTCGACGGTGCCATAAACACAGGCAACGGCACGCTTGTGGTCACGGGCACCTGCACCGAGGCCACGCTGACCAACACCGGCGTGGGCACCATTCAGGCCGACAATCTCAAGGCCGAGCGGGCATCGTGCCGTTTCTTCGGCAAGGGTACGACCGGGGTCTGGGTCACTGAATTGCTGCAGGTCAAGGGGGCTTTGCCGGGCAAGCTTTACTACCGGGGCAAGCCTGAAAAAATAAAGAATTACTCTGTCGGGGTGAAGATTATCCCGATGGCGTCAGAGTGACATCCAGCCGATGACCGACAGCGAATCCTCACCGCGTCTTAAAGAGCAGACAGCCGGATCTGTAAAGTGGAACTTCATCGACAAGGTTTCACAGCAGGCGCTCTATGCCGTGACCGGTGTGGTGCTGGCCAATCTGCTCAGCGACACTGACTTCGGTCTTGTGGGCGCTGTGCTTGTGTTTCAGGCGTTCGCGTCGTTGCTGGTCGATTCGGGATTCTCATACGCGCTGCTGCAGCGCAAACGCCCTTCGCGGCTCGATTACTCCACGGTGCTATGGTTCAATCTCGCGGTGGCCGTGGCCATATATGCGGTGCTGTTTTCCTGCGCGCCGCTGATTGCCGCGATTTTCGGACATGACGCGCGTCTGATTCCGCTGAGCCGCGTGATGTTCCTGAGTTTCATACTCAACGCGGCGTGCATCGTGCAGGTGAACCGCCTGATGAAAGAGATGCGCGTGAAGGTCGTGGCCCTATCGAATTCGGCCGGACTTTTTGCGGGTGCCATTGTGGGTATAGGCCTTGCCGTGGCCGGATACGGCGCCTGGGCCATCGTATGGCAGACGCTGACGCTGAACGCCATAAAAGGTGTCACGCTCTGGATTGCCGGTCGCTGGACGCCGATTTTCAGGTTCTCGCGAGCATCGTTGAAATCATTTTTCGCAGTGGGTTCGTCGATGATGGCCACCTCTTTCCTTAACACGCTTTTTCAGAACATATATTCGTTCTTCATCGGCTACAAGGCGGGTCTGGCGCCGTTAGGCTATTATACCCAGGCCGACAAGTGGAGCAAGATGGGTGTGACGACCGTGCAGCAGACGCTTGTGTCGGCTTTCCTTCCCACACTCTCCGAGGTGCAGGATGACCCTGCGCGCTTTGCCCGCGCCTCGGCCAAGATGAACCGTGTCACGGCTTATATGCTCTTCCCGCTGATGGGGTTCCTGACAGTGATGGCCACGCCGATATTCCACTGCCTTTTCGGCACGAAGTGGAATCTGTCGATCGTGCTTTTCCAGATACTTCTTGTCAGGGGGATTTTTACGGTGCTCAACGCCACGTACGCCAACTATGCCATAGCTCTTGCGCGCACGCGCCTGGTATTCTGGCTTGAGGTTGTGCGCGATTCGGTGGCGTTGCTGTTGCTTGCGGTGACCATACCCTGGATAGCCGTCGAGACCGACGGAAACATGGTCTGGGGCCTTGAGATTCTGCTCTGGGGGCAACTGCTTGCCTCGTTCGTTACCTGGATCGTCACTCTTATGAAAACTGCACCGCTTACAGGCCGCGGCATCGGAGCGTTCCTTAAAGATCTCGCACCCTACGCGGCCCTCACCCTGGTTGCCATGGCCGCGATGTGGGCCGAATCGCTGTGGCTCACCAACCCCTGGGCCCTCTTTACCTTGCAGGGCGCCACCGGTCTGGCCATATATCTTGGCGCCAACGCCCTGCTGGGCTCAAAAATACAGCGTGAGGCGCTGCTCTTTGTCTTCAAACGCAAATAAAGGGCGCCAACTGCCACGGCGGGCACCCTTGTGGCCGCCCGGTGCCCGTGTGCTCTATTACACAAATTTGCTTTTGCCAGGCGTTGGTTCTGTTTCAGTTATCGGCCGAGCTCGGCCGATAACACGACCGGCATTGCTGAAATGCAGGCACCAATAAAGGCCACAAAAAACATTAAGCCACCAACGTCACTAAAGCGGTAAAAAGCCGCCCCCCTAAAATCAAACGCATCCACGTGCCCCCTTATAAACATAAAAACTGAAAGCCGCTTTGCTCACGCAAAACGGCTTTGAGGTTGGGGATAGATGGCCCCCCGATGCGGGTGGGGAATGCCGGGGGGCCAGGGGGTATGCTTTATTCAGCAACCACCTCGAAGGGAATCTCAACCGACACTTCTTTGTGCAGGTTGACCTTGGCGGTGTAGTTGCCGAGTTCTTTGACGGTTTCTTTGATCGAGATGAGCTTACGGTCGATCTTATGACCGAGTTTCTCGAGGGCTTCGGCAACCTGGATGTTGTTGACCGAACCGAAGATGGTGCCTGTGGCCGAGGCTTTGGCACCGATGGTCAGAGCTACGCCTTCGAGCGATGCGGCTACAGCCTCGGCATCGGCTTTGAGCTGGGCGAGCTTGTGGGCGCGCTGGCGCTGGTTCTCGGCGAGCTGTTTGAGTGCTGACGAGTTGGCGATTACGGCTTTGCCCTGGGGGATGAGGTAGTTACGGCCGTATCCGTCCTTTACTTCTACGACGTCGTCTTTGTAGCCGAGGCCGTGGATGTCTTCTTTAAGTATGATTTTCATAACTTGTTTTCTGAATGGGATGTGAATAGATGGACAGTCGCGAGCCGACAGTTACTTCATCAGGTCGGTTACGAAGGGGAGCAGAGCCAGGTGACGGGCACGTTTTACGGCCTGGGCCACGCGACGCTGGAATTTCAGCGAGGTGCCGGTGATGCGGCGGGGAAGGATCTTACCCTGCTCGTTGAGGAATTTCTTGAGGAATTCGGGATCCTTGTAATCGATGTATTTGATTCCGCTGCGTTTGAAACGGCAGTATTTTTTCTTTTTGACGTCGACCGACAGCGGGGTGAGATAGCGGATTTCTGATTGAGTCTGTGCCATGATGATTTAGTCTTCCTTGTTAGCTGCTACGGGTTCTTCGGTGGGTTTGTTGGCGCGGAGGTTTCGGCGTTTTGCGGCGTATTCGGCAGCATATTTGTCGTTGCGGAATACGAGGAAACGGATCACGCGCTCGTCGCGGCGGAAAGCGGTCTCGAGTTTCTTGACCAGGGTGGGATCACCGTCGAATTCCACCAGCGAGTAGAAGCCGGTCGACTTTTTCTGGATGGGGTAGGCGAGCTTGCGCAGGCCCCAGAGTTCCTGGTTCACGATTTCTGCACCGTTGTCGGTGAGCACTTTTGTGAACTTTTCTACCGCTTCCTTCATCTGAGCGTCAGACAAAACGGGAGTTAAAATGAAAACGGTTTCGTAATGGTTCATTGTTAACCTTTTGATGATTAATGAAATAGAGTTGTGTC
Organism: uncultured Porphyromonadaceae bacterium; assembly: GCA_938027385.1. GTDB lineage: Bacteria > Bacteroidota > Bacteroidia > Bacteroidales > Muribaculaceae > UBA7173. The sequence continues at coordinate 7,181 of CALJBF010000046.1, forward strand.
TTGGCGAGTCTGCACTCTGGCCGCCGGAAGGTGGCCGAGCCACGTGTGCCAAAACCGACTGCAAAGTTACAATATTTTTTTCTGACCTGCAACCTGTTGAGAAAAAATCGGATATATTCGCCACTGATATGACGGAATCGGGGAAAAATGTTGTATTTTTGCAAAAACAACCTGAAAATCCATCCACGACAGCCTCTGTGTCGCAGAGTCTTGTGTCGCGCTTGAGCTTTTCATCAGAGCCAATCATCTCATAACCATGAATCTCAAACTTTTATTATGCCTGGCCGCTCTTGTAGCGGCAGTTGCCGCAAACGCCGCTACAGATACGGATGCCGGGTGGTCGGTGGAAACCGCGTCACGCGACAATTACAACGGAGTCACCCTTGCCAACGGGCGCATCGGCCTCGTAAGCGGCAAGAGCCTTTTCGAGGTGTCTGACATCGTGCTTAACGGTATCTACGATCGGGAAAGCACTAATCCCGAGTCTGTCAGCCGTATTGTGAGGGCGCCGTTGTTCACGAATCTCACAATGGCTATCGACGGCCATGAACTCACTGACGGAGATGTTTCCGACTGGCATCAGCGCCTTGACATGCGTCGCGCCGTGATGCAAACCGGTTTCTCTGTGCCCCAGGCGCAGGTGACCTATAGCATCCGCGCCCTGCGCAATATGCCCTATATGGGGCTGATAGAGGTAGAGGTCACTCCGCTGAGGGATTTCGACCTCACGGTGACCAACACCCCGGTCTTTCCGTCAGAGCTGCTTGACACCAAGGCTTACTATACCTATATGGACGGCGACGGCAAACCGATGGCCGTGATTATGACCGATGCCTGGAGCAACACGCGGCGCCAGCATCTGACCACGGCCGCCAGTTTCCTGTTCGACGGCGAACGTCCGGTGGTCGACGCATCGCCCGGCGACCCTGACATGTCGTTCTCGAAAAAGATGACGAAAGGCCGTAAATTCCGTTTCTGGCTTGCCGGCGCTGTCACCAGCGGGCATGAGTTCAGTTTCCCCGCCAACGAGGCTCACCGCATGGTGGTCACGGCTATGCTGAACGGCCCCGAAACGGTGACTGCCCGTCATGAGGCTGAATGGAACAGGCTCTGGCAGGGCGATATAGAGATTGAAGGAGACCCCGAGGCGCAGCGCGACGTGCGCCTGGCGCTGTATAACCTGTATTCGTTTGCCGGAGAGGACACGCGTCTGAGTCTGCCTCCGATGGGGCTGTCGACAGTCTCCGGCTACAATGGCCACATATTCTGGGATACGGAAATATGGATGTATCCTGTGCTGCTGATGTTTAACCGGGAAATGGCGCGGTCATGCGTCGACTACCGTATCGACCGCATGCCGAAGGCCTGCCAGCGTGCGCGCCAGTTCGGCCTTGACGGAGCCATGTATCCCTGGGAGAGCGATGATACCGGTGAGGAGGCTACCCCCACGTGGTGTCTTACCGGCACCTTTGAGATCCACATCACCGCGGATGTGGCACTTGCCCTGTGGAATTATTACCGCGTGACCGGTGATCTCGAATGGCTGAAAACCGAGGCGTGGCCCGTCATGAAGGAGACGGCCGACTACTGGGTGTCGCGCTCTACCCCTAATTCCGACGGCACCTACTCGATTCTCAACGTCGTGGGCGCCGACGAGTACATAGCCAATATCGACGACAACGCCTTCACCAACGGGGCGGCGAAACGCGCGCTCGAATACACGGCACGCGCCGCCGAAATCACGGGCAATATTCCTGATCCGAGATGGCTTGAGGTTGCAAAGGGGCTCAAGTTCCATTATATGCCCGACGGCACCATGCTCGAAAATGCCACTTACCATGGCCAGACCATAAAGCAGGCCGACGTAAATCTTCTGGCTTATCCCCTGGAGCTGGTTAGCGATCCGGTGCGTGTGCGTCAGGATCTGGAATATTATGCGAGGAAAATAGATCCTGACGGCCCGGCAATGGGCAACTGCATCCTGTCGGTGCTGTATTCGCAGCTGGGTGAACCACGCCAGGCATATCATTATTTCAGGAAAACCTATGAGCCTCACAAACGACCGCCGTTCGGCGTCCTCAGTGAGTCGGCCAGTTCCAATAATCCGTATTTCGCCACAGGCGCGGGCGGCCTGATTCAGGCCGTGGTAAACGGATTCGGTGGCCTGCGCATCACTGACAGCGGTATAGTGCAGTTGCCAACCCGATTGCCTGAGCGGTGGAAATCGCTGACAATCAAAGGCGTCGGACCGGACAAGCGCACATATACGGTCACAGCGCACTGATAGGAACTGTTCTTTATACACACGAAATAAAAGCCCCTCATATCCAATGATTGAAATGTCAGGTACGGATTCGTCTGCTATGGCTTTCGGCCACATGAAAGCGTCATTCGGCAGGTCATGCCGTGGTCTCAGGTATCTGCTGCTTGCACTTATAGCCATTACCGCACTCGCGGTGTCTGTGTCTTGCGGCCGGAACTCAGGCCTGGAGGACCGGTCACCGGTATGTGACTCGCTTCTGTGCGAACTTGACGTTACAGTGGCCGACGGGGCGCGGTATTCAGCCACGCGCCAGCATGTGATTGACTCGCTGAGGGGAGCAGATACGCATGGCATGACCCGCGAGGAGCTGTATGCACATTACGGGCGGCTTTATTCGGCATACGATGCATATCAGTTCGACTCGACGTTCGCTGTCGTCGAGAAGATGCTGTCGCTTGCCGAACAGAGCGGCGACCGTCAGCTTGTGTTTTTCAACAGGCTGCGGCGTGCGCGCCTTAACGTGAGCATCGGGTTTTTCCACCAGGCCCTTAGCGATCTCGGGAAAATAGACCGGCAGGCTCTGGACTCGGCAAACCTGGAAAACTGGTATGAGGTGAACGCTTATCTCTACCGCAACATCGACAGCAAAGATCCGCAGGCCAGGAAGAATTACCGTCTGACTGCCGGTAAGTATGCCGATTCTCTGCTGGCGGTCCTTGCGCCTGAATCGATGACGGCGCTTGCTTACGCAGAGATGCGGGCACGCGACCGAGGCGATTATGACCGGGCCATGGAACTGAACAGGCGTCAGTGGGAGCAGATTGATCCCGAAAGCCCGCATGCCGCCACAGTAGCATATAACCGGTATGTCATATATGCGGCAACCGGCGACAGCACAGCCTATCTCGAGTGGGTCGTGCGGTCGGCCATAGCTGATGTCAGGAACGGCATTATGGACAATGCCTCGCTTGCAGACTGCGCCCGGGCGCTTTATGCCATGGGCGACATAGACCGCGCGGTGAGCTACATATCCGAATCAATCAACGATGCGCTGTTCTTCAACAGTCCCAGGCGCATGATGCAGAATTCGGAACCTCCTTTATCTTACCGACGAGGCCCATGTGCGTCAGTTGCGTGAGGCCAACGCCAGCAAGACCGTCATGTCGCTTATGGCGGCACTGCTGGCGCTGGCGGCGGTGGTGCTGCTGGTTCTGGTATGGTCGCGCATGCGCCTGGCTCACCGGCTCAACCAGAAGTTGCGCAGCGAGAAACAGCTTATCGAGCGGCTCAGGGAGAAAGCTGTCGAGTCTGACCGGGTAAAGGAGCAGTCCATAAAGTCTTTCCTTGAGATTTAGGTAAAGAACATGGACACTCTCCATCAGTTCGTCAGTAGTGTCGACGCCAAACTCACGCAACACAAGTATGGCGAGATCGAGGATATGGTCAAGCAGTTCGGTTACTCAGAGCAGACATTCGATGAACGCAACGAGCATTTCGACCGTCTTTTCCTGAACATGTTTCCCAGCTTTGTCGCAGAATTCAATGCCCTTTTGCGCCCTGACCAGCAGGTTGCCCTGCGTCGTGAGGGGGTACTTTCGCCGGAACTCCGCATTTTCGCCGTAATCCGTCTGGGCATCGACTCTTCGTCAGACATAGCGCGTCTTCTGGGCTATTCGCTGAGCACGATCTACAATTACCGCATGAAGATGCGCAAACGCGCCAAAGAGGATGTGATGTCGTTCGATGCCGCCGTAAAGGCCATAGACGGGAACCGGTAAGTCGGCCGGAACCTGCTGGGAGTCGCCCGCGCCGGTCAGGGGGCGCCGCAATCGTTTCGAAGGGTTTTATAAAGCATGGATTAAGGTTTACAAATTCCATTGTTGCACTGAACGTAATCGCCACAACTGCAGTGAAATGCGGTTGTGGCTCGTTTACATGCGCGGTCCATCGGCCTTTTATTTTCGCCATTCTGGCAACAGGCGTAGTATATTTGCACCGGTCATAAAAACCAGCATTGATCAGCGGTTGCTGTACCCCGGATAAAAGTCAATCAGTATCAATAGTCCGTTACCCGACACAATCACCTCCCTACATAACCGAAGACTTTCCTCCTGTCGTTTCAGCATCTCCCTCATCCATAAACCAACAATATAACCAAACACCATTATCAACCTAACCCTAAATTAATCGCATGAATAAACGATTATTCCTGATCGGATGGACAGTAGCATTGCTGACCGTCTCGTGCAGCGATGACAAGGAGGTGCCGTATCCCGAGATCGTCTCGCTCGAGATTCCCTCTTCGGTCTGCTATGGCGATCCGGTGGCATTCACCGTAAAAGTGGCAGACGCGAGCGCGCTGCATAATGTCACGGTATCCCTGATAAACGGCAATGAAGTCGTGTCACAGGCCACGGCCGAGTGCGATGCCGATGGCGTCTGCACCGGGCGTATCTATGTGCCGTCAGTCAAGAATCTCGGCGATACACGGCTTACGGCCATGGCGCTTGCCCTGGACAAGGAGTCGCGGCACGTCGAGGTTCTTCAGGAAGTCAGCTGCAGCCACCGTGACTATCCTTACATCGATTTTGTAGCTGATGACGGCGAGACCTTCCGTTTCAGCCGCCTTTCAGCCAACGAATACGGTTACACCGGCAATCTCCCGGGGCAGCTATCGGGCTATTTCGCATCGCCGGTGCCGTCCGACGACTCCTATGCACGTGGCGAGCGGCAACTCTTCTGGGGCTCTGACGGCGCCTCAGACGGCACTGTCTCAAACATTAATCTGATTGCGTCAGACGATGCCGTTGTCAGGAACGTGACTCTGAGCTACAACACCCTCAGCTATGAGGCCAAAGTGCCGATGCTCCCGGCAACATTCGTTCTCGGCAGCGACAGGGCCTCTGTGACAAAGACCCTCAGGCAGGGGCAGACCATATTCTTCGAGGGACTTGACCCGTCGACATGGATTGACGTCGATTTCTTCCGGAAAGATGGCGACCACTATGTGTTCCGTGCCGAGGAAGGCTCGTACCGCGTGACCCGCGAGGATGAGTTCGGCTACATTCGTGTCGAGCGCATGAACGGCAACGACTACGCCGGATTCTCGGAAGACGGCGACCAGCTTGCCATCTGGTGCATCGGTAACGCCGAGTTCGGCAAGCCCGACAAAAACAATAAGGTTGACTGGAACACCGACCGCGGCCTGTGTATGGCCAAGACCGGCCCCCACACCTATGAGCTTACGGTCAAGCTGTATCTCGGACTGTCAATCAAGTTCTTCTGGCAGAAAGGCTGGGGCGGAGAGTTCGGCGGCACAGACTACGCGTCGGTAGAGTCGGTATGGTTCGGTGTCAACGGTTCCGGCAACTTCGAGCAGATGGTCGACGGTCAGATTGTGGCCACGCAGTATACCAATGACGACAAGTATTACCGGATCACCATCGACACTTCTGACGGTGTACACGCAGTGAAACTCAAATGCGAGGAGATTGACCTCTAATTAACCCTCATACCAGAAAATACAATGCATAAGTATCTGTCATTCATCATTGTCGCCATGATGGCGATAATGATGTCGCCGACGGGCGCGGCACAGTCCCGCACCCTTGCAGGCACGGTAGTCGACGATGCCGGCGAGCCGCTGATCGGCGCCACCGTGTATGCCTCGCCGACTGAAGGCACCGTCACCGACATGGACGGCAAATTCACTATCACTACCGGCGCCAGGCAACTCAAGATAAGCTATGTCGGATTCGAGACCCAGACTGTTGACGTCAGGCGCGCACTCGACAACATGGTGGTCCGCATGGTTCCCTACAATGAGATGGACGAGGTTGTCGTCGTCGGTTACGGACAGCGCAAGAAGGAAAGTGTAATCGGCGCAATCAGCACCGTCGACCCCCAGGTTCTCACGCGCAACCAGACCGCCAACATCTCGAACGCCCTGGTCGGCGCCCTTCCGGGTGTCATCGGCGTGCAGCGCAGCGGCGAGCCGGGCTACGATGCCTCTGACTTCTGGATCCGCGGCATCAACACCTTCGGCGCCAACGCCAGGCCACTGATAATCATCGATGGCATCGAGCGCAGTCTCGACGCCCTGTCGCCGGAGGAAATCGAGTCGTTCTCGGTGCTGAAGGATGCGTCGGCGACCGCGGTCTACGGTGTGCGCGGTGCCAACGGTGCCATTGTCATCAAGACGAAACGCGGGCAGGTAGGCGCTCCGAAAGTGAACTTCAAGCTTGACTTCGGCGTGTCAAGGCCACTGAAGATCGCCGAATTCGTCGATGGCGCCAAGCACATGGAGGTCATCAACGCCGCCGCCCGGCTTTCGGGCATGGCCACGATGCCTTACTCACAGGAGCAGATTGACAACACCCGCAACGGCGTCGACCCCGACCTGTATCCCTCGGTCAACTGGCTTGACAAGATTACCAGCGACTACGCTCCCAACATGCGCGTCAGTGCGGATGTCAGCGGAGGCACGAACCTGCTGCGCTACCGTTTCGTGCTGGGCGTATATAACGAGGGGGGCATCATCGAGTCAGACAAGAATGTGGGCTATGACAGCAAAATCAAGCTCACACGCTACAACGTGCGCTCGAACATCGACCTGAATATAACCAGCTCCACGATGTTCAATGTCAGCATAGGCGGATTCATACAGGATCGCCGCGCTCCCGGAGCCGACATCAACACCCTGCTCGGCTATGCCATGGAAACCCCGCCGATGGTGCATCCCGCCGTGTATTCAAACGGCCAGTATCCCAAACTGTCGAACCGTGTGAATCCCTGGGCCATGGCTACGCAGGAGGGTTTCAAGAAAACCTATTCAGACCAGATTCAGAGCGTGGCCACGCTTGACCAGGATCTCGGCGCTCTCTGGGAGCCTCTGCAGGGTCTGCACGCCAAGGCGACATTCTCGTTTGACATATCGCACGGCTACAACATGTACCGCACACGCTCGATCTCGTATCACATTGCCTCGGGACGTGACGACCAGGGCGAGCTCATAACATCGCTTGTCTCGGCCGGTGACGAGTTCCTCGGGTTCAGCAAGTCTTACAGCGGCAACCGCGCCACTTACTTCGAGATACCCCTGACCTATAACCGCCGTTTCGGCAAGCACAAAGTGGAGGGCCTGCTTCTCTGGAACATGCGCAGTTATGTCGACGAGGATGCGTCGTCGGCAATCTACTCCTTCCCTTACCGCCACCAGGGTCTTGCAGGCCGCGTGGCCTATGACTTTGACAGCCGCTACTTCGCCGAGTTCAACTTCGGATACAACGGGTCTGAGAACTTCGCTAAGAAATACCGTTATGGTTTCTTCCCCTCGGTCGCAGTGGGGTGGATGATATCGAACGAGAAGTTCATGGAGAATCTTTCTGAGCAGATCTCGAGTCTGCGCCTGCGCGGTTCATGGGGCAAAGCCGGCAATGACCAGATCGGCGGAGGACGCCGTTTCGGCTATCTCACGACGCTTGACCCCAACGCCGCCGGCCACAATTTCGGCTATACCAACACGTCATGGTATAACGGCGTGCGCGAGGATCAGTTCGGCGTACCTGACCTCACCTGGGAAACCGCAACGAAGACCAACGTGGGTCTTGACGTGTCGGTGCTCAACAACAGCCTAACCCTCAATGTCGACTGGTTCAAGGAGCGCCGCAAGGACATCTTCATGCAGCGCAAGACCATACCTGAACTCGCCGGTTTCGTCAATGCACCCTGGGCAAACTACGGAAAGGTCAACAACGACGGCGTGGAGCTGAACCTCACCTATTATAAGGCTTTCAACAAAGACACCTATCTGAGTCTCATGGGCAACTTCACCTATGCTCACAACGAGATTACCGAATATGACGAGGCCGCCAGTGTCGTGGGAACCACCCGTGCCCACACCGGCAACAGCATAAATGCCAACTACGGCCTGATTGCCGACGGCCTGTACAAGACCGGGGATTTCGTCGATCCCGAGGCGGGCGTGCTCAAGCCCGGTCTGCCCGTGTCGTCATGGGGTACCGTGAAACCCGGCAACATCAAATACCGTGACCTCAACGGCGACGGCGTCCTTACCGACGATGACATGACGGCCATAGGCAACCCGAATGTTCCGGAAATCGTTTACGGTTTCGGATTCTCGTTCCGATACCGCCGGTTCGACATCAGCGCAATGTTCCAGGGCGTGGGCAAGACGGATTTCATGCTCAGCGGCTCGCTCTTCATCCCGGGTGTCGGCCAAGGTACCCTCGGCAACATAATATCGAACGTCGATGATCGCTGGACGCCTGAAAACCCGTCAGACAATGTGTTCTTCCCCCGTCTGTCATACGGCGCCAACAACAACGATGCACGGCCGTCGACATGGTGGGTAAAGAACGGCAACTACATGCGTCTGAAAAACTTCGAGATAGGCTATACCCCATGGATGGGC
>CALJBF010000047.1 GCA_938027385.1 uncultured Porphyromonadaceae bacterium
TGTCGATGAACTCGCGGAGTTCGGGCGAGGGATCCACGGTGTAGAATTTCTCGTAATATTCGCGGGCTTTGTCGAGGTCTTTCTGAGTCTGGTAGTACGAGCCGAGACGTGCATAGATGCCGCGGTAAATGTTCTTGCGTTTCTCGAGGTTTTCGGGATCGCTGTCAAGCACGGCAAGGGTGGCCATATCGGCGTCGACTACATTCTGGTCAACTTGACCCTTGTTGGCCACGCGGAAGATGTCAGAACGGGTGTTGAGCACCAGCGGGTTGTCGGGAACACGCTCGATAACCTGCGCGATGGTCTTCTTGGCGTTGGCCACGGCGTTGTTGAATGCTACGGAATCGGTCTCCATGTTGGTGATGGCCAGGTTCTGATAGCGGCGTGCCAGCGAGAAGATGTCGTTGGGGTCAACATCGTCTCCCATAGCGTCTACATATTTCTGCATCGATTCGGCTGCCTTGTCATACATCTTGGCCGAGTTGTATGCGCCTGAAAGATCCTTGAGCAGGTTCACTTTGTCGGGAGCCACTTTCACGGCGTTCTCGTAGGCGAATACAGCGAGGGTATCCTGGCCCATGTCCTGCAGGAGCTCGCCGTATTGCGAGTAGTCCTGGGCGTTGAGCTGTGCCTTGCGGTTGGCGAAGAGCTTGTCGGCGGCGGCTTTGGCAGCCTCAGGGTTCTTCATGGCCTTCTGGTTGTAGAAGAGCATGCGCTGCATGTAGAAGTTGGCGGGATCCTCTTTCAGTATCTCCTCGGCCAGGTCGTGGCTGTCCTGATAGCGCTGGGCGAAGAAGAGCAGACCCACCAGGCGCTGTTTGTCCTGCTTGAAACTGTTGGGGTTCTGGATATACTTCTCGTACTGCTCGGCGGCTTTGGTGAGCTGGTTGTTGTCGTAATATTTCTCGGCGAGCTCACGCTGGGCGAGAGCCGAGTTGGGCTGTTTGTCGAGGAGCTCGTTCAGCTTGTTGATGGCGAACTGGGGGTTCACCGAGAAATATGTGCGGGCATATTTCACATAAGCCTCGGGGTGCTCGTTGTCGGTGTCGAACTGAGCGGCCATCTCATAGTTGCCGGCAGCCTCGCCGACGTTGGTTTTGGCCAGACGGTCACCTTCGAGGATGAAGGGGGCCGGAGCGTTTTTCTGGGCTTTCTTGGCATCGGCAAGAGCCTTGTCAAGCTCTTTCTGATACTTCACGGGGTCGGCCACGAAGTAGGCGCGGGCAATCTCGGTGAGGATGTCGGCGTTCTTTTTGGCTTTGCCTTTGGCGTCTTTGAAGTATGACTGGGCCTGCGAGAGATTCCCCTCGGCAAGTGCGATGGCACCGAGACCCACGTAGTTGTAACCGTTGTCGGGGTTGGCTGCCATACCCTTGTCGAAGTTTGCCTTTGCGGCAGCGCGGTCACCTTTGGCCATGTCGATCTGGCCGAGATAATAATATGCCGTGGCCTGGTCAGTGCCCGGTTCGGCGATGGTTTTCGACAGGATGATCTGGGCTTCCTCAGGCTGGTCGGCACGGAAATACTCGATACCGTCCTTATACCCTTGCTGGGCCGACATGCCCAGAGCGGTGCCTAAGAAGAGTGAAACAAGAAGTTTTGCTTTCATGTTACTGTTTGAGCTTTTATGTTACTTTTTCCTTATTAAACGTATATGTAAGGGGCTTTATTATCGGTGGCGGGTGCCGTTCATTGCCGGAAAAGGCCATTTCATTGGCATTTACGGATGATTCCGGGGAGGGATGTCAGTTCACCTGCACCATGCGGCGGTAGACCGTGCCCGGCAACACGCCTGTGGTCTGTATCAGTTTCTGCCCCTGAAACGAGGTCACGAAGGTGAAGAAACCGTTGGCCAGCGAGCCTGACGCACCGGTGTTGATCATCCAGATCGACCGGTAGAGCGGGTAGGTGCCGTCGAAGATATAGGCCTGATAGGGTTTCACGGCCACACGCGAGTCGTTGTGGCGCATGGGCATCACCTTAACGTCGGCGATGAAGTCGGTGGCGGTGGAGTCGTCGCGTTCAAGTGTCTTGGTCTTGTCCTCTACCGAAAGGTCGGCGGTGCGCAGGTCGGTCGAAATCCAGCTGACGCCGACGAGCCCCACGGCGTTGCGGCGCTCGCGCACGGCTTCGAACACTTTTTTCATCGAGCCTGCGGTGTAGACATTCTTGGCGAACGGCTTGCCACCCATGATCGAATCGACTGCGTATGTGACTACTGACGAGCCGTTGTGGTCAAACACCACCTGGATGTCGCCGAGTTTCGACGGCGCCAAGTCGTTCCACTTCGTGATCTGTCCGGTGAGAATCTCGCCCAGATCTTTTACCGACATGTTCTCGATATCATTCTCGGGGTTGACAATCACGGCAATGGCATCCACGGCGATGCGTTTCTGCTTGGCGAAATGCTTGCGCCCTTTCAGTACCTGTTCCTGCTCGCGGGTGAGTGGGGTGGCGGTGACCGCTACACGGGCTTTGCCGCTCATCAGCGAGTCGATGGCGGCGTGGTTGTCGATGTAATAGGGGAGTACGGCGGCATGGGGGTAGCAGAACTCGAATACTTCGATTTCCTGCTCCATGATATTCTCGAATGAGGCGTCGCATGCCATGACCAGTGTGCCGGCAGTCGACGAGTTTTCCTGAGGCGGTTTGCGCTTGCCCCCTTTGCTCTTGCATCCGGTGGCTAACAGCGCCAGTATCAGCATCAGCGGCGCGAAGATGCGTATGTTTTTAGTCATCATGTCGATAGTATGTTGCCGGAATGTGCTTTCGTCGTGGCAGCGATGGCACACCCGGGTTTACAAAGTTACACAACTTATGTGCTCAGAGCAAAAAAGAGGGGCAAAAAATTTTATATTCTGAAAGCATCCCCGAAGCAGAGGCGTTCCGGATCCTGTTTGTCGCTGCGGGTGGTTCCCGGGTCAGTCATCGGAGTCGGTGCCTGCGAACTGGCGGTATCCGCGCCAGATTCCGTACAGCACCAGAATGATGCCAGCCGTCCATCTGAGCCATTCCCAGTTTCCGCTGAAGTCAAAGATGGTACCGGTAAGTATGAGCACGCCGATAGCTACATAGAATATTATCATGAAGACGCCGAAAATCAGGCGCATTGTGGCCGGTGCAGAGGGTTTGCGGCGGGGTGAGTCGTCTCGTTCCATAGTTGAAAGTGTTGAGTTGCGGTCTTGTGTCTTGTATGGCCGCGTCGCTGATGATGCGGCTGTTTTAAAGAATTAACATCTGCGGTGCGCGAATGTTCGTGAAACAGTCAACTTGCAGTCGCTACGTTAAAACCGCGTGTAAAATTAACTAAAATATTTCATACGACACACACGGCGGGAGTGGCTATTAAGTATCATTAACACGCGGAGCGCCCGGTTCATCACTGTTTTTCCGTAAATTTGTATTAAAAGAAAGTAACAGCTATGCTCGCACCTTTGGCAGAACGGCTCAGGCCGCAGACTTTGGATGATTATATCGGCCAGGAACATCTGGTCGGCCCCGGCAGTATCCTGCGCCGCATGATAGATTCGGGCAACGTGAGCTCGTTCATACTCTGGGGTCCCCCGGGTGTGGGGAAGACCACCCTGGCGCGCATCATCGCCAATACCACCAAATCGAAGTTCTACACTCTCTCGGCCGTGACTTCGGGTGTGAAGGATGTGCGCGAGGTCATTGAGCGCTGTCGTGCCGAAAGCCAGAGCATGTTCTCGCAGGGGAGACCGATTCTTTTCATCGACGAGATTCACCGTTTCTCAAAGTCGCAGCAGGATAGTCTGCTCGGCGCCGTAGAGAACGGTACCGTCACGCTCATAGGCGCCACGACCGAGAATCCGTCGTTCGAGGTGATCCGCCCCCTTCTGTCGCGCGCCCAGGTGTACACGCTGAAACCGCTTGAGGCACCGCAACTCGACACGCTGCTGCGCCGTGCGCTTGAGACCGACGAGATTCTTTCGCGCCGCAATCCGCGTGTCGAGCAGACCGACGCCCTTTTCCGGTTTGCCGGGGGCGATGCACGCAAGCTGCTAAATATCCTTGACCTGCTCGAACAGTCGACCCCTCACGGCCAGCCGCTGGTCATCAATGACAAGGAGGTCATAGAGCGGTTGCAGGAGAATCCTGCGGCCTACGACAAGCAGGGCGACATGCACTACGACATAATCTCGGCATTCATCAAGAGCGTGAGGGGGTCAGACCCCGATGCCGCGCTTTACTGGCTGGCGCGTATGATAGCGGGAGGCGAAGACCCCATATTTATCGCACGCCGTCTGGTCATCCTGTCGGCCGAGGATATCGGCCTGGCCAACCCGAACGCGCTGCTGCTTGCCAACGCTACCTTCGATGTCGTATCGAAAATCGGAATGCCCGAGGGGCGCATCCCCCTGGCCGAGTGTACGGTCTATCTGGCCACATCGCCCAAAAGCAACTCGGCCTATATGGGCATTGCCGCCGCGCTGGCAAAAGTCGAGGCTACCGGTGACCTGCCGGTGCCGCTGCATATACGCAACGCCCCCACATCGCTGATGAAAAAATTAGGGTATGGTGCCGATTATAAGTACGCCCATGACTTTCCGGGCAATTTCGTGCGCCAGCAGTTCCTGCCTGACGCCATAGACGGCACCCGTTTCTGGAACCCCTGCGATAACCAGGCCGAACAGCGTGCCGCCGCCCTGCAGCGCGAGCGCTGGGGCCGCTGATTCAAGGCCGGAAGGTGTTGCAGAACCCGGTTTGAGGTCCTGCAACACCCTCGGCATTCAGTGGCGTCGGATAAAACTGAAGATGGTGTCGTATGCGGCGTCGCGGGCCGCTTTCTTCGAGAGGATGAGGTCATGCAGGCCGCTGTCTATTGTCACGACCTCGCGTACACGCCCCAGTTTCTCGCCACGTTTCTGCAGCATGGCAGGGTCGAGCACGGCATCGCCGGTCTGGAACTCGGGGGTCCAGTCACACCCCTCAATCTTGCGGCTGCTATGCATGACCAGAATGGGCACGGTGATATGTGAACCGTCTTTCTTGAGCTTGTTCTGTGCGCGTGTGATGGCGCGTATCCAGCTCAGTGTCACCGGGGGCGAGTATATCATCTTCCAGTCGGTATTGTATTCCCACTCGCCGTGATGCGACTTCAGCAGACTGTAGGCGTAGCCGTCGCAGTGCGACTGTTTGATTTTCGCGTTCTTGAACAGGCTACCGGCGAAACTCACCACCGGGATGGCGACATTGCGCATGGCGGCCGAATAGTTCCATTCCAGGAAGGGGCTGTCGGTGACTATGCGGTTCACGCCCGAAAAGGCACCGCGCTCGGCACCATAGAGCGCCACGGTGAGTCCTCCGGTCGAGTGGCCGCTCAGGGTTATGTCGGTCACGCCGTCGCGGCGCATCTGGGCCAAAGCCGAGTCTATGTCGGCGAAATACTCTTTCTGGTCGCGGATGTTGAACGGGTATTGCCACGGCTCGTAACTGCGGCCGTAACGGCGCAGATCCACGGCATAGAAATTGTAGCCCGAGTCGACGAACCGGTCGCCCATTTCAGACTGAAAGAAATAGTCGTTGAATCCGTGTACGTACAGTACCCCTTTCCGAGAGCCTCCGGGCACTGGCTTGCGGATTATCGTAGACCGGCAGGGGCCGTCAAACGCCTCCCCCTGATTTACGTAACGTGCCTCGTACCCCTTGAGTATGTCGGGGTGCCACGCCAGATCGGTTTCGGGCGTTTTCGGTCCGTCATATCGGCTGTCGGTGTCGAAAGCCGCGGCCAGCAGGCTTGCGCCGGCCAGTATGCCGGCAATCAACGGGAGTCGTTTCATGTGTGGTTATTTTGCAAGACAGCGGGCTATGACCTCTTCGGGAATCCCTTCGCGGCGCATACGTTCGGCGATGCGTTCCGCCTCGTCTGCCTCGCGGGAGTGGAACACCATCCGCCCGAACGCTTTGAAAGCGTCGGTGAGCTGCCGCCGTCCGTCGTCGGTGGTGATGTCGATGCCTCCGAACGTAGATCTGTCCTTATGGAGCACCAT
>CALJBF010000048.1 GCA_938027385.1 uncultured Porphyromonadaceae bacterium
GGGTGGCCTTGTCGTAGATCAGCGGCTGGAATACGCCGAAACCGAGCCCGACAAGCGCCGAGGCGATGCACATGACAGCGAAATCGTGGCCTATGACCATAAGCAGGATACCCCCCGCCATCACTGCCGACGACAGTATGAGCGTTGTCTGTCGGCACAGCTGCACGATATAGGGCAGAATGAACCCGGGGAGGAACACGGCCAGAAAGAATATGGCCGTAACAGTCCCCACATCAGAATCGCTCATCCCCTCAGACTGCATCAGGAACGGTGTATAATAGCTCACTATGACCGAGGCATAGCACACGAAGAAATACACGGCGATCAATGCCCACACCCTGGGAATTATGAAACCGTCGGTGACCTTGGCCGCCGGAGTCGGTGTGGCGGGGACATGCGCATGTATGGCAGCCGCGGCCACGCCGGCGACAGCCGCCTTTGACACGGTCTTTGAGTCGGCCTCCATGTCATCCGGAGCGGCAACTGCCGACGGATAAAGGTCAGCTTTCGGGATGCCTCTGAGAAATACGGAAAGCGCCAGCGGAATGGCCGGAATCAGATATACCGCGAACGGTAGCCGCCAGTTGGCGTGCCCGAGCCATCCGACTACATACGTCGCTCCCACAAGGGCAAGATTCGAGATTCCCGACTTTATGCCCAGCTGCCGCATGCGGTATTTGCCGGTGAATGTATCGGCCAGGAGTCCGGCAGCCAGGGGGATAAGTAATCCGCACCCCACGCCGAGCAGACAGCTGATCACGATCAGGTCGACCATATTCCTGGCGAAGAAGTAGAGGATGCCGCTCGCCAGATAGATGGCGAGGGCAACCACTACTATCCTTATCTTGCTTTTTGACAGCGACAGCTTTCCGGAGAGCAGTACAAACGGGATTATGCACAGATTGGGCAGCACCGTAAGCAACTGTATCTCAAGTTCCGGCGTATGCGGAAAAATTTTGTCAAGATTGCCCAGCATAGGGGTAATGGCCAGACCCGGGAGATTGACAGTCAGGGATATCGACCATATCGCCAACAGTGTCAGCAACGAGATCGTGCCTTTTCCAGTAGGTATTCGCATCATACGGAACAAAGTTCTATCGCTGTCAGACTCAGATTGATTGATTCTCACGCTCGATGGCGGCCTTTACCTCAGCGTCGGTGGGCACATAGCCTGCCGGCCATTTCGATACGTCGCCGGGCTTGCGGCCTTCTATCTGCCAGTCGAAGGGATAGAAGTCGGTACCGGCATCGCGCCATGATTTCTTGCGCTTTGCGTAGATTATCAGAGGCAATGCGATAAACACGGCCACGCCAAGTATGAGGATGCCCACATACACGAACGGGCTCCCTGTCTTGATCTGCGAAGGCGGTACAAAACTCAGCACACCTGCCACAACAGCACCCAGGATACCGACGCCGGCGACAATCCACATGCCCAGGCGGCCGCCCGGCACACGGAATCCGCGCACCTTGTTGGGTGCGGTGCGGCGCAGACGGATAAACGCCACGTAGATGATCACAACCATGATCAGGTAGATGATGGTAGTCATCTGGCTGAGAATCTGGTATGCCGACTCAACAGAGGGCAGAAGCACGAGCACCAGCGACAGCAGCGACACGATTGCAGCCTGAATGTAGAGGATGTTGGTCTGCACACCGTTCTTATTGGTGTGCTGCAGACCTTTGGGGAGATAACCGGCTTTGCCCACGGCAAGCAGACCGGTAGAGGGGCCGGCGATGACGGCACTGAGCTGTCCGAACACGCCGAACGTGATCAGCACTGCCATGACATTGCCGAGCCAGGGCACACCGATTGCGGCCCATAGGTCATTATATGCCACCAGAAGGCTCTGCAGGAGGTTGATCTTGCTTTCAGGAATCACGACACCGATAGCCAGAGTACCCGCCACGAAGATGGCGAGGATGATCAGCACGGCCACCAGCACCGATTTCGGGAAATCGCGCGAAGGATTCTTCATACCGGGCACATGCACAGCCTGAATCTCCATGCCGGCGTAGAACAGGAATATGCTGGCGGCAAGCACAATGGTGCTGAAATGCTCGAAATCAGGCCAGAACGGCTTGTCCAGCGGCAGATAGACGGTCTTTCCCATCAACAGGTAGACCACGCCCATCACGATCAGCACCGCAGCCGGGATGATTGTTCCGCACAGACCGCCGGCGGTACTGAGCTTGTTGGCGTACTTCATGCCGCGGAACGTATTGAACGTGCAGAGCCAGTAGACGCCCAGCACTATGACAAGGGTATAGATGCGGTTGGCGGCAAGCCTGGCATCGAAAGCCTCGGGCCAGAAAACATACGCCAGCGATACTGCGGCGAACATAAGCACGGCCGGGAACCAGATGACCACCATCTGCCAGTCAAGATACATGCCAAGCCATCCGGTACGCGTGCCGAACGCCTCGGATATCCAGCGGAACACGCCGCCTGAGCGTGTATATGTCGATGCAAGCTCGGCACACACAAGCGCATAAGGCACAAGAAAGACCACTGCGGCAAATACGTAATAGAAAATAGACGTGAGCCCGAATTCAGCCTGAGAGGCGAGACCGCGCATGCTCACTATGGTCGTGACGATCATGATGGCCATGGCCATCATGGTCAGTTGCTTTCCGCCCGACGGATGCGTCTGTGGAGTGCTTTCCTTTATAGTATTTTCAGCCATAGCTGTATTTTTATAATAGATGAAACGGGAAAGGGGCCGGTGCCGGAAATCTCCGGCACCGGCCCCGGTTAGTCGTATTCGGTACCGCCGTCAACGGGCGGACGGATCATTTATCTTGCAGGATAAATCACAGGGTATGCCTCGGCGATCTTCGTGCCGTATTTGTAGTGAACACCGGGACGGGCGGTGAAGTCTACGTTGCACGCAGCCTCGAATACCATGACGATATCTGAACCGCCGAACTGGAAATAGCTGATTTCCTCGCCCTTGCGGAGCACACGGCCGGCTTCGGCGGTCATTACCACCGACGATACCTGACCCATACCCATGGGGAGCACGGCAACAAGGCCGATAGGGCTGTCGATGACGACAAGGCCACGGTTCTGCATAAACTCATAACCCGGGGTATCAGGAGCATCGAAAGTATTCACTCTCTTGGTAGCAAGGCGGTTACGTCCGGTTGCGGGATCAGGAACGGCGGTCACTTCAAGATATACGTCGCCCATGATGTCACGCGACTCAAGGACACGGCCGCCTACAGGGGCGTGCTGACGGTGATAGTCGGCCGGGCCGAGGAACGAGTGCATCCATTTGCCGCCTGCGAAACGGTCTTTGTAGGGGCTGCCTTCCAGAAGCTCGGAAATCTTCCAGTGGATACCCTTGATCTCGATGGTGTCGTCACCACGCACCTCCCATGAGCCGTCGAAAGTAGCGTCGGCAGGCGAGGTGATGATACGGCTGTCTTCCACGGCTGCGACAGGGCGGCAGCCCGGTTTTGCGTGACGTGCGAAGAACTGGTTGTAAGACTTCCAGCTGCCGCGCGGCTCAAGATACTCGGCCATATTGAACTCGGGCGAGTCATAGAACGACTTGATCGATTCGGCATTGATTGACTCTGGGGTGTCAAGGAATTTGCCAAGCTCCTGCACATAGGCTTTCATCCAGGCCGACAGCGGGGTAAGAGCCGGCTGCACATCGTGCGGCTCGACGGCGTTCTGCAGCTCCTTGACAGGAGACTGGTCGAGAATGAAATAGAACTTGCAGATGTGGTTGAACATGGCACGG
>CALJBF010000049.1 GCA_938027385.1 uncultured Porphyromonadaceae bacterium
GGCATCAGAAGCCCCCGAGGCATAAGCGGTGTTCCCGGCGCACGGGGCGCCTCAGATGTACAATTAGATAAGCCGCGCCGCGTCATACCCCGTGTATGACGCGGCGCCTGCGTTTGCACTTCTGTAATAAAAAACGTAACTTTGGCGAAACAACTTTCATCACCATGTACAGCAACAATAACTCAGATTTCAACCTGCCCGGCGGCGTCGTAAAGAAAATCGTGATGGCCGTGGCAGGTGTGGTAGTCATCATCCTGGCCATAGCTTTCGTGCGCCCGTGGTACAACGTATGGTCGCAGGAAATGGAGGGCAAGGCCGAATTCGCAAAGGCCGAGCAGAACCGCAAGATCAAGATCGAGGAGGCCCGCGCCAACCTCGAGGCCGAGAAACTCAACGCCCAGGCCGAGGTAGAGCGTGCAAAAGGCGCTGCCGAGGCCATCCGCATCGAAAACGGCTCGATCACCCCGACATACATCCAGTATCTCTGGGTGCGCCAGCAGTCTGACCTCAGCAACAAGACCGTAATCTACGTCCCCACCGAGACCAACCTCCCCATCCTCGAATCCACCCGCATGAACAACCTCCCCGACTAATCCCCCGTAACAACAAAACAAACGGCAGGTGCTTGCGGTTAATCTCCATGCAAGCATCTGCCGTATAATATTTCCAAGGGAATTTTGAACAGTTACTTATAATACCTGGGACATTATACTCTCATTTGTCATCATAATGTCCTTCGAGTTCAACAACAAGCACATACACCTCAGTGTCATAAATACGGTAGATGATGCGGTCATGCGCGGATATACGACGTGAGTATGTGATTCCAGCCCCGCCAACAAGAGGCTCGGGATGTCCGATGCCATGACGCGGATCTATGGCGATGTCGAGCACGATTTTTACCAACCGCTTATACAATATCGGATTTGACTTCTTCCATTTGGCGATGGTTTTGCCAACCGCCTCGTCAAATTTAACCGCGTACATTATAGCGAGTCAAGGTAATCTTCTATTTCCTTGGCTGTCCGGCAGGTGACGCACCGTCCATCACGGCAAGCGGCCTCGGCAGCCTCTATACGAGTCTGGAGCTCAGGTGTGACCATTAAATCCTCGCGCCCAACGCTAATCAAGGCATAAATACGCCCCTTGCGCCGGATAAGCACATTTTCTCCTCCGTCGGCTTTTGCAAACGAGGCGGCAAGATTGTTGCGGTAATCGCGTACTGATAATGTTTCCATAGCAGAGAGTTCTTTTATTGCACAAAAATAATTAATTCTTAATAGAATAACAAATTTGTGTACAAAATAGTGTACACAACGCTCCAGAAACCACGACCGTGGCATCGGGCACCTAAGGGGCATAGACAGCGCCGCCACCGGTGAGCCGGATAGCGGCGCTGCAATTATTCAGTAAAGCGATGTAATAGGTTTGAACATGGCCGGAGGTTACTCGGCGGCGGGACGGGTGTAGCCGTCTTTGGTGGCGCGCTCAGACATGCGTTTGATGCGCTTGGCTGTCTCGGGGTGCGAGCTGAACATCTTCTGCATGTAGCTCGACTGGCCGTCGCCACCCTCCATCTGCTGGAATTTCTCGAATGCCTGCACCATGCCCCAGGGGTTCTTGGCGTTGGCAACGAGGAAGTCGTAGCCGCTGTCGTCGGCCTCGTTCTCCTGTTTCTGCGAGTATTTGGCGTTTACCAGACTCTCGCCGAGGGTGCCGAGCTGCGACTCGGTGAGCGCGGCGGCCTTACCGCCGGTCGAGGCAACGGCATCCTTGAGGGCGCCGGTGAGCAGCTGGGTCTTGAAGGCGTTCTTGCTGTGGCGGCGGGTAACGTGACCGATTTCGTGGCCGATGATGCCGAGCAGCTCGTCGTCGGTCATGATGTCCATCAGCGACGAGAACACGCGCACGCTACCGTCGGGGCAGGCGAAGGCATTGACGTCAATCACCTCGTAGACCTTGAAGTTCAGGGGTATGCCATCGGCGTCGGTCATCCCGGCGGTGAGGCGGTTGAGGCGTTTGGTGTACTCGCTGTCGGCGTCAGAGACCTTGTTGTGGGTGTCCATCCAGTCGACCGACTCCTTGACGTAGGCGGCCATGTCCTTGTCTGAGAGCGTGGCGGCCTTGGCGGTCTTGGCGGCGGCGTTGACAGCCTTGCCGAGGTTGAACTGCGCCGAGGCGGGTACGGCACACAAGGCCAGCATCAGCGCGGCGAAAAGTTTTACTGAAAAATGTTTCATTTTAGATGATATAATTGACTGTTCGAAATTATTCGATAAATTCGGCCGCTTACGGGCACCCGGGCACAAAGTTAACGAATTTTTACGTAGATTTGCATAAAATTTACCGGGCGCGAAACGGTGCCCGGAACATCCGCCGCCCCATGAGCATAATCAAACCGAGATACATTGCCATTGCAGCCGTGAGTATCGGCGTCATCGGCTACCTGCTGACCATCGCCATGGGCGGCATCTCGCTCACCCCCTGGGGGTGGATAGGGCTCGGGGCGCTCGGCGCGGCCCTGCTGACGGGCCTGAGCCTGTGGCCGGCATGGCGCCCGCTTACGGGCAGTGAAGGGTTCACACCGAATTTCCTGACACACATAGCCGCGGCCACCGGCATAGCGCTGGCAGCTGTGTACGGGCTGAATTTCATCCCCTCCCCGACCCGACAGCCCGAGAGGGTTGTGTGCACCGTCGACCGGCTTTACCGCACGGAGCACCACCACACGCGCCGCATCAGAAAGGGGCGTTACATTGCCGACGGCCCGATCTATTACCGCTACCACGCGCGTGTGACACTGCCCGACGGACAGCAGTGCCGCGTTGACATCAACGACAAGCGATACCGGCGTCTCAAGCGACACCGGAGCGACACCATACATGCGACACTGCGCCCCGGGTTGCTGGGCATCCGCACCATACATCCGTAAGCGATTTCCCGCGGAACACCGGGATCATTTGCGGCGCCCGAGCGACATGTAGTGCCGTCGCGCAGGCTCGTCGAGCCGCTCGATGGCATACCGCAGCATGGTGCGCGGCATTTCGGCAGCGTTGCCGTCAAGGAAGAGGCGCAGTTCGTCGTGGCCGCCGCGTTTGCCGACCTCGCGCAACATCCACCCCACGGCCTTGTGGATAAGGTCGTGCGGATGACGCAGCAGAGCACGCGCAAGACTCAGGGTGTCGTCATACTCGCCGGCGCGGATCAGCGCCCAGGTGGCCACGATGGCCACACGCTGGTGCCACAGATGGCCCTCCATCGCCGCCAGACGACCGAGCAGATGACGCTCTGCGGGGTGCTCCACAAGCCGGTGGCCAAGGATTTTCGGCGCCACCAGGTCGACGAGATCCCAGTTGTTGCCGCGGTCAATCAACGACAGATACAGCTCCACCACGGCACGCGCCCCCGACTCGGAATGCTGACGGCAGAGCCGTTCATAAATCTCGATCAGCGACAGGAATCCGGCCAAACGCACCTCATGCCATGGCGATGCCGTGAGCGCCATGACATCATCTTCGGTAACCACCCGGCGATATTCCCTGACGATGGAGCGCACCCCGGGCACCGTCACTCCCAGGAACCGGTCGCCTTCGCCATACTGCCCGGCGCCCGTCTTGAAAAACCGCATCAGATACCGCGCCTTCGCCTCGTCACCCATCGCCACAAGCCGCCCCGCAATCGCCTCATGCACCGGCACACCTGACGGCATGGCCGCCCCCATCACACCCGCGTGGGCGCTCTTCAAGGGTTCTACGTTTCCACAGGCATTCCGTTTTTTCACATTTATGCGGGCACCTTTCGGTTCCACCGCCGTATTTTCCCGATTGCCGGAGGCCTCATTATCACATGCAATATCATTATTATTTGTCTTAACCATCCTATTTATCCTAACTGTTCTGTATTATCTCAACTGTTTTATCCGAACTATATTTTATCTTAATTATGTTTTATCTTAACTGACTCTTCTTGGCTGACTCATCTTAACCGTATTATTTGTCTTAACTATTCTGGCCCCAATACAATCAAACAGCATTGCCTCCGCCTTTTCGAAAGCAACCCGGGCCTGACCTACCTTGGATATACCTCCTGAAACACCTGTACCCCTACCTATATACTTCCTAACCGATCGTTTCTGCAAATATACGCAAAATCCCGCTTATCGCCGCTTTTCGCCCTCTCTCCCCCGTAACCACCCTGCGCCCGTTCCCTTCATATTTCCCCCATTCTCATCCACCCTTACCCCCAAAAACCACCCAAATCACCTCCAATTTACCCCTGAATCCATCCCGAATCCACAAAAATCGCACAAATTTCACAAAACATTTGGTAGTTTCAAACAAACTTCCTACCTTTGTGCCACCAAACCAAGGCCCAGGTGGCGGAATGGTAGACGCGCGCGTTT
>CALJBF010000050.1 GCA_938027385.1 uncultured Porphyromonadaceae bacterium
TACAGTCCATAATCGAGGGTACAAAAGGTGTACTTTTTGAGAAAATAGGGTCAAAAGCAGGAAAATCACCGCAATATTGATAATTGCTATTACATTGATAACAAGCATAATTAGCTCATTTGTCTTATCTCGACTTTTCCATCAAAGAAATCTGGAAAATTTCAATCAGAGTCAAATGACGCAGTGATGGATGCCTTTCGTTTGTGCATATCTATACGATGTCACATATTTCGCGTGAGGCTCTCACTGCTCGTTTCATTCTGAAAGGGCATTCCAGAGCCTCTGTTTGTGGAACGGGCAGAAATATTGTTCCTCACGCTTTTTTTATTAATCAAACATTTGCTGATGCCGGGGGAGCGCGCAGCCACAGCTGATTTATGGACAGAAGAACGTCTGAGTACCTGCGGGTATTTCTCCGGCTCAGGGCAATATGGGGCCGCAGGGGTGTTCTGCCGCTGATTTTATTGTCACTGATTTGTGTAAAAGCGGGCGCTTTTGAGTCTGACGGATTCACTTTCGAGATTCTGAACGACGGATCGGTGAGCATTACCGACTGTACGGTCGATAACGTCGACGACTTTACCATCCCCGCTGCCGTCACTTATTCCGGCAAAACATACAAGGTCACGCAGATCGGAGAAATGGCTTTCGCTCGCAAAAATTACAAGACCGTGGTTGTGCCCGAAGGTATTGAAGGGATTGAAGATAATGCGTTTCTGCTGAACAGCGTGTCTGACGTCAGGCTGCCTCAGTCACTGACCCGGCTCGGGTCTTATGCATTTTCAAGATGTGACCTTAAATCCATCAATCTTCCTCCAAATATCGGAGTGCAACCGGCAATACAACTCATGCATGCCGGTGGAGACGATGAGACTATCGAGGATGTGACAATAGAAGGTGCCGACACCGAGGCGCCATGGTATCTGGATGTCAAGTGCAATACGCTCAGAGTCGGCCGTCAGTGGTCGGGTACTTGTCATGGCGTAACCAATGAGCTGACGTTTGAGGGTGCTGACCTCATTGTGGACATATATTGCCTGAGGTATTTCGATATATTGCCGGCTGTCATAAATTTCAAGGGGGGCGACATCACGCTGATCAATTCATATCACACGTATGAACCGACCGGAGAGCTTCAGGACGATGCTTATTGGAAAACCTCTATCATTGATCAAGCCTGTTATGGTATTGACAAAGGCAATGGATTGAATAAACTTGACTGCATGGCGACAATGACACATCAGGTGCGTAATGTAAATATCAGCTGCAACAGATTCACAGGCGGCGCGCGCACTTTCAGCAACCTCAAGAGCCTGCCGTCATTCTCAGCCAATGCTTCTGAAATTGACGTGCAACGGAGCACTTTCGCGAATTGCGATGAACTGACGGCTGTTGACCTGACCCCTTTCACCGGCTTGGAGGACGGAATGTTCCAGAACTGCGTGAAACTCCCTGAGCTGGTTATTACCCCGGGATGCACACACATCAACGGGATGGCTTTTCTCGGGTGCTCGGCGCTGAAGAAGATTGAAATAGCCCTGGATGACACGCCCGTTGTCATCGGTTGTGGTGCTTTCAAGAAGATACCGCTTGAAGAGCTGACGTTAAGGCGCGGTTTTGTAGCCGGTGATACCCCGTTTTACAATATCGGAACCCTCAGCCGCCTCACCCTGGGCGAGAACGTGACTGAATTGCCGGACTATGCTTTTGCCGGATGCACCGGCCTGAGGGAAATATACTGCGAGTCGCCTACACCTCCGGCCATTCATCAGAATACGTTCAAGGGTGTAAGCCGTTCGGAGTGCAAGGTCTATGTCTACGATAACGAGCAGGGATACAAGGAAACCGACGGGTGGAAGGAATTCTTTTCCGGTGTGGAGACCGTCACAGCCGCTCCGGGTGCAATCACAGTGACCTCCGAGGGCAGTGAGCTGGTAATCAAGGGCGTCTCGTCAGGCAGAATCTCGATATACGATTATAGCGGCAACGAGATTGTCAGGCAGGCAGCAGCTGCGCCCGAAGGCACGGCTTTCACTCTCCCCGCAGGCCATTACATAGTGGTGGGCGGCAACCATGCCACAAAGCACTTTCATAATTAAGTAACTGTTCAAAATTATTTTATATTAACCGGTCATCTTATTTCAATGTTTCTTCGGCGAAATTTTTGAATCTTTTCCTCTCTTCATCAGTCGTGTAGCTCGCTACACTCCTTCTTCATCGAGAAAAATCTTCTGAAAATTTCACTCGAATAAACATTAAAATAATTTCGACCAGTTACTTATTAATTCAGATTTTTCCTGACATGAAACGAATCGCCACACTGCTTGTTCTGATTATCGCGGCGGTAACCGCAGCCTGTGCGGAAGACAACAACGATGAGGAGAAATACGAGAATTTCGGGCCGACACCCGGTACGGAAACCAACCCCCTCCTGAACGTTGATTTCTCCATCAACGGAGTCTCGGCATATTATTTCAACCACCCGGGTCTCGGTAATCCTCCTACGTTCCCACATTATCTCGGATACACGGCTGAGTATGCCGACGGAACTGTCGAGACTGATTCTGTCAGATTGTTCGCCGACAATCCGGCCACTATGTTTTCACCGAGTGCCGTTTTCAGGGAGAGCGACCTCTTCTTTGATGCCGAAAAATTTGTGCCGTGCAGTGAGGAATATTATATCGATGAAGAGAACAAGGCCATAGTGGTCAACCAGAACGGTGCCGAATTCTCATATAACCTTGCCTCATGGGTCGCCAACAACCCCGAAAGGACGAGAATGCTGATAGAGGGTATACGCACGGGTGAAAAGCGTTCCGGCATACGTGTAAACAACTCAGTCCCCGATGCTGACGACATGTCTTACCATTCAGACCTATGGGTTTATGATTACCCCACTTTCAGGTTCGGCAATACTTCAAATGGTTACGAATCAATAATGAGCGTATATGATGAAAACGGTGGGTCGGTCGTAGATTTACGCATGACATGCAGCGTTTTTATCGTG
>CALJBF010000051.1 GCA_938027385.1 uncultured Porphyromonadaceae bacterium
GCATACCAGTTGGCGATGCCTGAGAACCCTTTGGATGCGAAATCCATCGACATTGACAGATAAAGATATGCCGACCAGAGTTCGGCGTTGATCTGCTCGTTGATAGCCTTTTCTACTTCTTTCGTTAACATTTCGGTATATGTTTATATGATTAGTTTATGTAGGCGCATTCTGATACACGTGTACCGATGCCGTTCAGAAACGGTAGGCCACGTTCACCAGCGCGTTGAATCCGTTGTATTTCCTGATAAAAGTATATGTGCATGCCACACCGACACGAAACGAAGGGGTAAGATCCACCTCATATCCGGCACCGAGATTCATGCCCAGACGCGACACGCGGGTGGTGGCGTCGTCATAACCTTCATTACGGGCGCCGTGCATGTTCCAGCTCGAGAAATTGAGACCGATTTCGGGATAAAAGGCCATGCGGTCGCGCGAGAAGTTCAGCGGGAACTGGACGTTAAGATCCACAAGCAACGCGTCCTCGCCGTTGCGCCGGAACACATAATCTGCAGCCGGAGCGACCCGTAGCCATCGGTTGAAACGGTAGGTGAACTCCACGCCGGCAAGCGCCGACTGGCTGTATCCGGCATATCCGGCACGCACGCCGAGAGTCTTCTCGCCATGGAAGTCATGCTCTGATGCCTGCGCACCACTTGCCAGGCAGCACATGAGGGCAAAACCCATGAGCCGCCAACCGAATCCATCGCCCTTTAACAGTTTCATAAACATGATGTGATGATGCAACAAAGTTAACTATTTTCTTTCGAGTTTAACAATTTTCCCAGCTAAAAGTTCTAAACAGACAAGCCACATACGTTACATAAGTTACATAAGCCACATAAGTAACATGATTCCCAGGCGGGGCATGTGACTTATGTGGCTTATGTAACTTATGTTGCGTATATGTGCGCGGCGGTTATCTTACGGCCACGGGGACTGTGGCGGTGCGGCCGTCGGCCGAGGAGACTCTCACGAGATATACGCCCGGAGCCACGGTGTAGCTGGCGGCGCCGGTGACGTCGCCCGAGGTCACGCATGCACCTGCGGCATTGAATACCTCTACGGTCACGGTGGCATCGGCTTTCACGACGATTGTCGAGCGCGTGGTCATGACGCTGGCGCCTGCGGCGGCAATGTCGTCAATGGCACCGGCTTTGCCGAACCCTACGGCAAGCTTGGTATAGATGCCGGGCATGGTGAACGCGGGGGTGTAGACAGGCTCCTCGCCGTTGAGCGAGTAGTATTTGAACTCGTAACCCTCGGCTGGAACGGCCTCGATGGTCAGCTCGGTATATTTGGGTACTTTCGAGCCGTGGGCGTATTCGTTGCCCTGTGCGTCGGTGACCTTGAAGGTGCCGTGCGATGTGGGCAGGATGTCGAGATAAGCGAAGTCCGAACCGCCGTTGCTGCCGGTGTGCGAGGGAGACCACTCACGGTCGATGGCGATTGACGAGTCGGCGCGGCGCCCGTCGTTCTCCTCCTTGTCAAGAGCCTGGATTACGGCCAGGTTCCATGTGGGGCGGTTGGGATCCTCTTCATCCTTGGCTATGCGGCGCGGAAGTTTGTAATAGAGGTCGTTGAGCTCGTCGGCCGACATGCCGTTGCCGTTGATGTAAAGATACTGCAGGCCGGCGAGTGCCGAGGTGTCGAGGACTTTTATCGCGTTGTTGCCCGCCATCAGGGTCTCGAGGGCGGTGTTGGCACTCACGTCGAGCGATGTAAGGTTGTTGCTCTCCACCGAAAGATTCACGAGGGCCGTATTGGCGCTTACGTCGATGGCGCTGAGATTGTTGCGCGCCACATCGAGTTCCACGAGATTCGGACATCCGCTGATGTCAATCGATGTGAGCAGGTTGCCGTTGAAGTTGGCCCATCGCATAAGTGGCGAGCCGCTGAGGTCAATGGCGGCAAGCTTGTTGTTCTTCACGTCAATGTACTGCAGACGCGGAAGCATAGTGATGTCGAGCGAGGTGAGCGCACGGATAGTGCCATCCTCCTCGTCCCAGCCGTCGGAGTATGCCGACAGCCAGAGCAGACCGGGGGTATGGCTCAGGTCAAGCGAGGTCATAGCGGTGTAGCTGGCGTTGAGAATCTCCAGGTCGGGGCAGCCCGAGAGGTCGAGCGAAGTGACGGGGTTCCAGTATATATTGAGGAACCTGAGGCCGTCGGCATTCGAGAGATCCACGGCAGAAATGGCATTGTCCCAGAGCCCGAAGTCCGCGGCCACGTCGCCGAAACCGCTCACGTCCACAGCCGCGAGGTCACCGTAAATGGTGACAGTCGTGCCGGCGGCGGTACCGTCGATGCGTGTGCCGCCTATCTGGTAGGTACCGGGGGTATAGACTGTCTGACCCGGATACTCGGTACGGGTGCCAGTACCCCAGTCTACGGCGATCGTGCCGTTGGCTGTGGCAGTGTTGACAAGGAACGACATCTTCTGCCCCTGCGGTACGGTGAAGGCCACCGAGGGCTCGGCGCCGATCTCGGCGAAATTCACCTTTATTTCGGCAGCCTCCGAGATCATGAACCACTGAGACTTGATCTCCTTGCCGTTCACGGTCACGCTTTTGAATGTATAGCCCTCTTCAGGATATACGTAGACATACATCGGCACGCCGATAAGGGCCTCGTTCGTAACGCTCTTGATGGTCTGGAAATAAGGGGGCTGCCACTGCGGGAGCAGGAACTTGCCACCCTCGGTCTGGCATTCGTCGAGGTCATACGACAGGCTGAGACCCATGTTGGGATACAGACGGTCGAGAACGCCGGTGATACGGTTTCCGGTGAGCGTGGCGTCCTTGAGCGTGACGGCCACCTTGCTGTTTACGGCGGTGCCGTCACCCTCGTCAACATCGATAATCCAGTTCATGTCGGTATCCATGACCCAGTCGAACCCGGCGTGCTCATAGGGCGACCCTTCGAGGAAGAGATTCGTAGAATATGAGCGTTTTGCCTGCGGCAGAGTGTGCAGGGTATAGTTCATGCTCTCCTGGGTGAACGATGTGCAGTTACGCAGGTCGACCTTGGTGAGGCGGTTAGGCTGCTGGCCGCCGAAATCGACCCATTCAAGCTGCGAACCCGCGCCGTTGAAGTCAGTGAGATAGAAGGCCTTCATCAGGTCGACGCGCGAGATCTGCGTGTCGGCTATGTCAAGCGATGTCAGGTAAGGGAAACGTGCGGCGTCGAACTCTCGGATGGGGTTTCCGGTAAGATACACATTCTTCAGCGCAAGGTTGTTTCCAAGATCAAGTGTGGTGATATTGTTGTATCTCAGACCAAGGGTGAGCAGCGACGGGCACTGCGCCACGTCCAGACGGCTGAGGTTGCAGCTGTTTGCGCGGAACTGCTCGAGTTTGGTGCATGCCGTGATGTCGATCTCCTCGATGCC
>CALJBF010000052.1 GCA_938027385.1 uncultured Porphyromonadaceae bacterium
ATCTGCTCTTCGAGGGGAAGATTCTTTTTCAGGGCACTTCTGAGGAGCTTGCCGAAAATCCCGTGGTGCGCGAGAAATATCTCGGCCGCAATTTTGTCTTCTACCGCAAGAAATTCGCATAATTGCCGTTTATACAGGAAACCATCCGGTTTTCCATGCGGGGCGCCCCATGGGTATTGGGTATGTCGTAAATATTTTGTAACTTTGCAATCTTGACGTAGTATACGCCCTGACATCCGCCGAATCTCTCCCGGCGCCCTATCTCTCGCCAGAATGGAGCACGGCCAACAGCGATGTTGCCGTTCCCACCCCAACCGAACCAGAACCATATCTTAAACCCAACCACTCAATATGTGCGGAATCGTAGGTTACATAGGCAACAAACCTGCCTATGAAATTCTAATCAAAGGTCTCCATCGCCTCGAATATCGCGGCTACGACAGTGCCGGTGTCGCAATGATCGACGCCGACTCGCATCTTAATCTTTACAAGACACGCGGCAAGGTAGCCGACCTCGAGGCTTTCTGTCAGGAAAAGAACATCTCGGGCAACGTAGGCATAGCCCACACGCGCTGGGCCACCCACGGCGAGCCCAACGACATAAACGCCCACCCGCATTTCAGCCGTTCGGGCAAGATTGCCCTGGTGCACAACGGCACCATCGAGAACTACAGCGTGCTCAAGGAGGCGCTTGAGATGCAGGGGTGTGAGTTCCGCAGCGAGACCGATACCGAAGTGCTCGTACAGCTCATCGACTATATCAAGACCTCGAACAAATGCACCCTCGTCGAGGCCGTGCGCGAGGCTCTGAAAGAGGTCGTGGGGGCATACGCCATCGCCGTGCTCGACACCGAGCACCCCGAGACCATCATCGGCGCCCGCAAGAGCTCGCCGCTGGTAATCGGCATCGGCAAGGATGAATTCTTCCTGGCGTCGGACGCCACCCCCATCATCGAATACACCAACCAGGTGGTGTATCTCAACGACGACGAGATCGCAATCATCACCCGCGGCGAAGGGCTGAAGATCATCACCGTCGACAACGTGCCCACCACCATCGACATACAGACCCTGCGCCTCTCGGTGTCGCAGCTTGAGAAGGGTGGCTATCCGCACTTCATGCTCAAGGAAATCAACGAGCAGCCGCGCACCATACACGACTGCATACGCGGCCGCATCGGCAACACCGGCTCGAAAGTCACCCTTTCAGGCGTCATAGAACATGCCGCGCAGTTCCTCAACGCCAAGCGCATAATCTTCGTGGCCTGCGGCACATCATGGCACGCCGCCCTCATCGGCAAGCGTCTGATCCAGGATATCGCCCGCATCCCCGTCGAGGTCGAGTACGCTTCGGAATTCCGTTACTCGAACCCCGTGATTACCCCCGAAGACATCGTTATAGCCATATCGCAGTCGGGCGAGACCGCCGACACCCTGGCCGCCATCCAACTGGCAAAACAGCGCGGCGCGTTCGTCTACGGCGTCTGCAACGTCATCGGGTCATCGATAGCCCGCGCCACCGACTCGGGCACATACATCCATGTCGGTCCTGAAATCGGCGTGGCCTCCACCAAAGCCTTCACCGGCCAGGTGACGGTGCTCACCATGCTCGCAATGGCCATCGGCCAGCTGCGCGGCACCCTCGACGAGAAACGTGCCAACGAAATGGCCGACGCGCTGCGCAACCTGCCGTCGCTCATCAGGAAAGCCCTGAAACTCGACGGCGAGATCGAGAAACTGTCGCGCATATACACATACGTGCTCAACTTCCTCTACCTCGGCCGCGGCTACAATTACCCCTCGGCCCTCGAAGGCGCCCTCAAGCTCAAGGAAATCAGCTATATTCACGCCGAGGGATACCCTGCCGCCGAGATGAAACACGGCCCCATCGCTCTGATTGACCATGAACTGCCCACCGTAGTCATCGCCCCCAGCGACGAACTGCACGAGAAGATCATCTCGAACATCCAGCAGGTCAAGGCCCGCGGCGGCTCGGTCATCGCGGTCGTGACAAAAGGCGACACCACCATCGCCGAGATCGCCGACCATATCCTTGAGATTCCCGAGGTACCCGAGGCGCTGTCGCCAATCGTGGTGTCGATACCCCTGCAGCTGCTGGCCTACCATGTGGCCATCCAGAAAGGGTGCAATGTCGACATGCCCCGAAACCTCGCCAAGTCGGTGACAGTGGAATAAGCCCTGTCACCTCACTCGCTCTCCGCTCCCTGTAACGTATCGTAAACCCTACCCTCTTTAAACTTCCACTCTGCCCGATGAAGAACATCAGGAATTTTTGCATCATCGCCCACATCGACCACGGCAAAAGCACCCTGGCCGACCGACTGCTCGAATACACCAAGACCGTTGCCGGCAAAGACCTGCAGGCACAGGTGCTCGACGACATGGACCTTGAGCGCGAACGCGGCATCACCATCAAGAGCCACGCAATCCAGATGAACTACAGGCTCGACGACCAGGATTATGTGCTGAACCTGATCGACACCCCGGGCCATGTGGACTTCTCATACGAGGTATCGCGCTCAATCGCCGCCTGCGAGGGGGCGCTGCTCATCGTCGACGCCACTCAGGGCATCCAGGCCCAGACCATCTCGAACCTCTACATGGCCATCGACAACAACCTCGAGATCATCCCCGTGCTCAACAAGTGCGACCTCGAGTCGGCCAATCCCGACGAGGTGTCGGACCAGATCGTAGAGCTGCTCGGCTGCGACCACGACGATATAATCCACGCCAGCGGCAAGACCGGCCTCGGCGTACCCGAAATTCTGAAAGCCATCATCGAGCGCGTACCCGCCCCCACCGGCGACCCCGCGGCCCCTCTCCAGGCACTCATCTTCGACTCGGTATTCAACCCCTTCCGCGGCATCATCGCATACTTCAAGATCGAGAACGGCACCATCCGCACCGGCGACCTCGTCAAATTCGTCGCCACCGGCAAGGAATACAACGCCGACGAAATCGGCGTGCTCAAGCTCGACCTCTCGCCCCGCCGGGAACTGTCGGCCGGCAATGTCGGCTACATCATCTCCGGCATCAAAAACTCGCGCGAGGTGAAGGTAGGCGATACCATCACCCATGTCGACCGCCCGTGCGACAAGGCCATCCTCGGCTTCCAGGAAGTGAAACCGATGGTCTTCGCCGGAGTCTACCCCATCGAGACCGAGGACTTCGAAAACCTGCGCGCATCGCTCGAAAAGCTCCAGCTCAACGACGCCTCGCTCACCTTCACCCCCGAATCGTCGGCCGCCCTCGGCTTCGGGTTCCGCTGTGGCTTCCTCGGCCTGCTCCACATGGAGATCATCCAGGAGCGTCTCGGCCGCGAGTTCGACATGGATGTCATCACCACCGTGCCCAACGTCTCATACCGCGTCTACGACAAGAAAGGCAACATGACCGAAGTCCACAACCCCTCCGGCCTCCCCGAAATCACCCTGATCGACAAGATCGAAGAACCGTACATCCGCGCTTCGGTGATCACAACCCCCGAGTTCATCGGCCCCATCATGACGCTATGTCTGAGCAAGCGCGGCGAGCTGGTGCGCCAGGATTACATATCGGGCGGCCACCGCATGGAGCTGACATTCGACATGCCCCTGGGCGAAATCGTCATCGACTTCTACGATAAGCTCAAGAGCATCTCCAAGGGATACGCCTCCTTCGACTACCATCTGCAGGGCTTCCGCGAGTCGAAACTCGTCAAGCTCGACATCCTGCTCAACGGCGAGAGCGTAGACGCCCTGTCGACTCTCACCCACGCCGACAACGCCCTGGCCTTCGGCCGACGCATGTGCGAGAAGCTCAAGGAGCTCATCCCGCGCCAGCAGTTCGACATCGCCATCCAGGCCGCCATCGGCGCCAAGATCATCGCCCGCGAGACCATCAAGGCCGTGCGCAAGGATGTTACAGCAAAATGCTACGGTGGCGATGTCTCGCGAAAGCGCAAACTGCTCGAAAAGCAGAAAGCCGGTAAAAAACGCATGAAACAGATCGGCTCGGTGCAGGTGCCCCAGAAAGCATTCCTGGCGGTCCTCAAGCTCGACTGACAAGGCGCCACACCCATACCTCCCATAAATCCCATGACTCCCATAACTCCCATAACTCCTAGCATCTGGCTTGGGAATTATGGGAGTCATGGGAATTATGGGTGGCTTATTTGGGGTGGGTGGCTTATTCTGCGGTGGCGGTGAATGTGGCCGGGGCGCCCTCGTAATTGAGTTTCATGGTGACCTCAAACCGGTCACCGGTAGGCTTGATTTTCAGCGACAGTGACGAATACCAGTGCGTGAAATGCAGTTTCACATCAAGGGTACCGTCGGCCCAGGCGCATGCGCCTGCAGTGTAGAATCTGTTGGTGTGCCCCGACATGCGGTTATGCGTGTCGCGGCGCTCGTCGGGCGGGAATGAGTTGAGCTCAGAGGTCATCCACCTGCGGTAGCCGCACACGAGCGTGTCGCGCTCACCTTTAATGTTCTCGGTGATCAGCTTTATGCCGTCGGCGCCGGGCAGCACCTCAAGCGTTTTCCACTCCATTGAGTTGGCAGGGAGGTCAAGAGTGCGCCCATAGAGAGCCTTCTGCGTGCGTGACGAGCTTTTTCCGGCGGGGAACGGATGCGCCAGCGTGGCGATGCGGCGACTTAGCGCCTTGAAATCCTTCCCCTCGGCCAACGAAACGTCATGCGTGGCCGGAGAGAGAAGTCCCCACACCAGATTCAACTGACGTGCGGTGACATCACGCTCGCACTGCGTAATCACCACCACCATATCCTCTTCAGGCATCACCACGATGAACTGCCCCCAGGCACCGTCGGCGCGCGAGGCGCTTTTGTGACCGCACTTCCACATCTGGTAGTTGTAGCCGTCGGAATCGCCGGGCAGGTCGACCTTCTCTGTCATCATCTCCCTGACCCAGATTTCGGGCAATATCTGTTGCCCCTGCCAGCGGCCCCCATCAAGGAGCATCTGGCCGAAACGGGCCAGCCCGTCAGGTTTCATCCACAGTCCCCAGCCGCCGGTGGTGACGCCGTCGGGACTGACATCCCAGGCGTAATCGGTGATTTCAAGCGGCGTGAACACCTTTTCGGCAAGCAGGTCGAGCACGGTGCGCCCCATCACCTTCTGCACAAGCGCCGAGAGCAGATAGGTCGACATCGAATCGTAGGCGAATTTCGTACCCGGCTCGGCCACCATCGGTTTCGAGGCCATCACCTTGGCCCAGTGATCCTCCTGGCCGCGCATGGCCCAGTCAACCGTCATGCCTGACGACATCGTGAGCAGGTCGCGCACCGTGACGTCAGCCAGCCAAGGGCTTACCGAATCGGGCTGGATTTCAGGCATGACGGCGCCCAGACGGTCGTCGAGCCTGAGGCGGTTGGCATCTATCGCCAGACCCACAGCCGCCCCTGTGAAAGTCTTCGACACAGAAAACAACTCATGCTGCATGTCAGGGGTGAACGGCGCCGGCGACGCCTGAGCCACGATATTGCCGTGGCGCATCACTGTGATATTGTGCAGTTCGGCCTGAGGCATCGACATCAGCGAGTCGATAAGGGCCATAACGGCCCCTGATTCAAGCCCCTGGGCCTCGGGCGAGGTTCGCGGCAGCTCATCCGCGCCGCTGACAAAGGCAACCAGAGCGGTCGCCGCACAGACAAAAAATTTCTTCATGGCAAATTTGATTTCCGCAAAGTTACCCATTCCCTCAGAAAATACCCCTATCTTTGCACAAAATAATCACCACCGCAACTGATGACAAAACAGCAACCGTTAGGACATCCGCACCTGTCGCCGGCGACAATACTGTTGCTGACCGGTGTCGCAGCCGCTTTCGCACTGATGTACATTTTCACGGTGCCGCATGGCGACGACCTCCGCCTAACCATCCAGTACTCATGGCTCAACAACGGCGACCTCACATTCAATGGCACGGCATATCGCGGTTTCATCCGCTATTTCATCGACAATGAAAACGCCCGGCTCCCCAACATGCTCTTCCCGCTGTTCGGCATCTTCATGCCGCGCTGGGTAGCCGGAGTGCTGGCAGGAGCGTGCGTGTCATTCTCGATATGGCTTGTATGCCGCCTCACCGCAGGGCGAGTCGATTTCAGGCGCGTGACTGCCGTCACGTTTCTGACACTTTTTCTGCTGCCCTGGCGCGACTCGCTGTTCCAGATTGACATGGGGCTTAACTATGTGGTCACCATGGTTCTGTACCTCGGGTTTATCTCGGCGCTGACGAGAGTACCCGAAACCGCCACCCGTACGGGCCGCATGACAGCCGTCTGCGTGCTCGGCGTGATATGTGCCTGGATGCACGAGGGGTTCGCCCTCCCCACACTGTGCGGCGCTTGCTCGCTGCTGATCTGTCGGCACTATCGCATTCCGGCATATTACATTCTGCTCGCTATATTCGCCGTGACTACTGCACTCTGCATGTCGGCGCCCGGCACGGTGAACCGAATACTGACACAAGGAGCCGAGGCGAGCTTTTTTCAGAACCTGCGCGGTTTCGCGGTGAAATCATCTGTCACACTCCTCACCTACGGCATCATGCTGATTGGACTGACGATGCGCCGCTGCCGCAAGTCCGTACTGGAGTTTGTCGGCGAGCCGCTGATACTCTTCTCGCTCGTTGCGTCGGCCATCTCACTTGCCATCGCATTCAAGGCAGGCACGGGGCATCGTCCCTACTGGTTCGCCAACCTGACCGTAATACTTATATGGTGCCGGTGGGCGTTCACCCGTACCGCCATGCGCGATTCCGTGAAGAACATCCTTACAGCCGTAGCGTGTGCCGTCATCGCCCTGTTTCTCCCCTCAACCGTCACGGCCCAGATTGAATCCGGACAGAAAACCGCTCATGCACTCGCCCAGTTGCGCGCAAACGGATTCCGTCCGGTATACGCCGACATCCCCGGCGGCTCAGGCATCCTGAACTGGGGGTATGTGACCGGCAACCTGTGGGAAGACGAGGCCTATATCAACGACATAAAAGACCGCTACCGGCTCAAGGCCGCTCCGGCACTGTTACCGTCATCCATGAGCCGTGCCGACTGGAACTCGCCCGAACCGCTGAACCCGGATGGGAGCGTGGTCAGAATCGGCGACCAGCTGTTTGTCAAAGAATCAGCCCTGTATCTATATGGCGACCGTTACCGCGCATACAAGAAACTGCTGGCCTATGAGATTGACGGCCACCGGATGGTGCTGAACTCGTTGCTGACGCCACTGGCGTTTACCGACTCCATAGAATATTTCTGGATACGGCCCGAACGGCGGATTGATCTATCGAAAGTCACATTTGTAGAAAATTTACCCGATCCGGATCAGTAATATCGATTATAGATTAAAGTAGTTATACAATGAGAGTGGTTATACAGAGAGTGAGTGAGGCGGCGGTGAGGGTCGGCGGGACGGTGGTCGGCGCCATCGGCACAGGCATGATGGTGCTTGTGGGGGTGGAGTGCGGCGACACCGACGCCGATGTGGAATGGCTTGTGGGGAAGGTGGCCGGCCTGCGGATTTTCCCGAAATCGGCCGACGATGACGTGATGGACCGCAGTATCACCGACATCAGCGGCGATGTGCTGGCCATCAGCCAGTTCACGCTCACGGCCGGTACGCGCAAGGGTAACCGCCCCTCGTACATACGCGCCGCCCGGGGGCCGGAGGCACAGCCGCTCTACGACCGTTTCTGCGCCCGGCTGGGCGCCACCATAGGCCGCGAGGTCAGAAAGGGTGTGTTCGGCGCCGATATGAAGGTGTCGCTCGTTAACGACGGCCCGGTGACCATCATCATCGACTCACGCCTCCGCGAATAAACAAATAAACGAATAAGCAAATAAGCGAATAGGTGAATAAGCAAATAGGCGAATATACGAATAGGAATGTGGAAAGCACCCCCGGCATAGAGTGCCAAGCGCTCTGATGCCGGGGGTGCCAACTTTTGGTTATGCGTATGTTGATTACTGGATTTGTCCTGTTCTCTTAAGCCATTTTTTGTAACGGCGCTCGGCGCGGTGCCTCTGGTACCGCTCGTAACCTTTTTCAAAGAAGTATTCCATCAGCTCGCTCTTCTTGTAGCCGTTCTGGCCACCGGACGCCTTGGACTTGGATTTGGCGCCTCTGGCGCTCGTGGTTTTGGCATAGACGGGGTCTTTTGCCTTGTAGCCATGCTCGTTTATGACATCGCGCATATAAGTGAGCTCGTAAGGCACCGCATATTTACCGTTTTCCGTAATCAGGCGGTGAGCGCTGGGGTAATATTTCGCTGCCTCCTGCCAGCGCCCCTGGCCGCAAAGACCGGCAAGCTGCAAAGCGCAGGCATAGACATTGTTGTCAGGATCGGTCTTCAGCATTTTTTCAGCCAACGAGAGCACTATCTCGTAGGCATGCGTGCGCGTAGTGTCAGAATGAACCACGTGCAGCATGTCTGCTTTTGCCCAGCCATTAAGACTGGGATTCCCCCCATTCTCAAGGGTCATGTTCCCAAGCAAGGAATTTGCAATGCCGGCCACAACTTCGGAACAATGCGATGCGGGGAAAGGTACTTCCCACTCATCAATGACAATATCAGCCATGTTATACAACATGTCATAACAGTCATTCATATTTTCCTGGATATCACTGAAGGTGAAATCGTTCCATGTCCCTGCCAGCCACTTGCATCCGTCAATATCTTTCACCGCATTAACGTACTTTTCAGCGGTCATTCTGAACTTGGCTTTCTTCTTGAAGTCGGGTACGGTGTAAGTTTCCTCATCCATGACGATACGTACCTTGGGGCCTACTATATCGAGAGCCTTGAGGAAAGAACCGCCAGCATCAAGGTTAGAGAACTGGACGGCCGCCAGCGAGGGGCATCCCTCGAAGAAATCAGGGCTGAGCCTTGTGACATTGGGGCCGATAATCACGTGGGTAACAGACTCTTTTTTCTTGAAGGGACTGAAGGTTATGTCATCGTATTGCTTGACATACACATCTCGGCCAATAACCAACGCCTCGACTGGCGTCCAAAGAAATACATCGGCACCCATACGCAGAGGCGAATCTGACGGCTGGAATTCTATGATCTTGAGCCCGGGATTAAGCATAAAAGCACCGTAGCCGATTTCATTGACCGTCGGAGAGATGCTCCATTGTTTCAGATTACATTCCCTGTAAGCGTACTCGCCTATGATTTCCACATTGTCGTCGTTGACGTTGACCAGACTCTTGCAACCCCGGAACGCCTCTTTGGGGATTTCTTTCAGCGATGCGGGGAGTTCTACATACGCAAGCGACTTGCAATCCTTGAATGCCCCCTCGCCAAGACCGTTGGCCTCAAGCGATGCGGGGAGCACGACTTTCGTCACTCCGCTCTTCTTGAAAGCCTCCTTGCCCACCGAGGCCAACGCGTACTGCTTGCTCGATTTGGGGTCGGTCACTGTCGAGGGGAGCGTCACCTCTCCCTGGGCTTTCTTGTACTCCTTGAGTTCAACCGTTCCGTCAGGGAGCACCATATATTTGGCCTCCCCGACCTTGAACTCCTGAGCCCACAGCTGCATGCACAGAAACATACACACTATGGCAATTACAGATTTGATTTTCATTTTGTTTGATTTGAAATTTTTGTCAGTAAACGGTTCAGATGTCGATGGTGAGATCGAACGGGTCGTAGTTCT
>CALJBF010000053.1 GCA_938027385.1 uncultured Porphyromonadaceae bacterium
CAATGAAAGATGCCATCGACAAAATCAACAACCAACTCAATAAAAAGTAAGACTATGAAAAAAAGTTCTTACAGTCAGGAAAAATTTGCAGAACGGATCAAATTTGCAAATAGACGCACCGAAATTATGAAGGTTTCCATACAGACTGCTGACCCTCGACAGAGCAATCAGGTAATTCAAGCTCTATCAGACGCAGGATTGCTTGATATAACCGATGTAGAAATATACCACGTTCGCGACCCACGGAAACGCCCACTGCGACCGTCAATGACCATCGTTCATACCCATCGCATAGAACGCGGTCATGATGGGCGAGGATATTGTCGCCTCTGCGGTCAAAACTTCCCTTTAAATCGGAAAGGCAGGTTAGATGAGGCTCGACTCTTGCAAGAAATGATTCTTCCGACTCGTCCTTTTGAGAAGTAATTTTAATGGTCAGGGTGTGAAAGGATACCATAATAGTTCTATTTGGAATTCGACCGTAAAGTTAACAAAAATATCAATACAAAATAAGTGAGAAAAATGAACAAGTACATCTCAGTCAGCAAGGAGGGCATCAAGGCCCTGCAGCGAGCCTTTAAGGTCAAAGGTAAGGAAATCTGCGAGCGTTGCGTCAAGAACGCCCTGGCATACCGCACCAACAACGAGCTTGCCCGAAAGATACGCTTTGCGGCAATCAAGCATTACGGCGGCTGTACCTACTACAACCTGTCGGAGGGTGAATTCTTCTTTGACTCGGACAGTTGCGCACGTGCGGTCTATTCTAACGGTGCCGAAATATATCTCGACAAGCAGACCGGCGAAGGCATTGTCTACAGCGCCAAAGGCACAGTGGTTGCAAGGTATAATCATGTTACGTTGACGCAGATCAACGAACTAAAAAGCGTGGCGGAGGCTCTCTAACACCTTGATGCTATGGAGTACTACGACGGACGGATATGTATAAGGCCAAGCGATCTTGAAACGGCCGGCATAATGACGCAGGAATACTGCCGTCAGCTCGCCTCACGCGGTCGGCTGACTATGGCACGTCGTGGTGGAGGGGCTAAAAATAATTATGCCCTCGTAGTTGTTGACTCCCTGCCGACGCAACATCTTGAGGAAGTTAGAGAAAAATTCGGCAACGGCGACGAGGTGCTTGCCGCCGGGTGGTTCCGTGAGAACTACGAGCGCGATCAGGCCGCCGTTGCATGGTTCAACGACCGCCAGAAGTGTCCTATCGAATTCAAGGACGAGAAAAAACGCCGTCAATGGGTGGAAGAGTGTGTGGTCAATGCCAGTGTCCTGAACTGCTGCATCCGGCTCCACAGCCGGGCAAGCGACTTCCAGCGGATACTCGGCAACACCTACCAGTGGGAGAAGATGACAAAGGCCGTCGAGAGCTTGCGGGAACAGTTCGGCCACACATTGCCGACATCAATGTTCCGCTTCCGCAAAAAGGTGGTCGAATATAAGCGCGACGGCTACGCCAGCCTTATCAGCGGCAAGTTCGGCAATCAGACCGCCCGTAGGATGACCCACCGCGAGGAACAGGTGATACTCGGCATCGCGTGTCTTGAGAACCAACCGTACAATACGACAGTCAGGGAAATGTATATCATGTTCCTCACCGGGGAGCTTGACGTGTATGACATCACCACCGGCGAGCTGTTCGACCCCGAGACATTCGCAAAGAAAGGTGAGGAACCGTGGATACCAAGCGACGCCACCATAGCCAACTACCTCAACCGTCCCAAAAACAAGATGCTGATTGAGAAACGCCACCGCAGCCGCACGGCCTTCATGCACGAGCAGATGCCACACATGCATCGCCACAATGGGGAATTCTCACTGTCGCAGATCACGATGGACGACGTTGACCTTCCGCGCCGCATGAAAGGCA
>CALJBF010000054.1 GCA_938027385.1 uncultured Porphyromonadaceae bacterium
CTTGCTGATGGCGTCGGCGATTTTCCTGACAATATCGGTGTTGCCGGTGACTGTCATCCCCCGGTAATAGGTGCCGTTGTTGCGGTATATCGAGGTGGAGACACTTTTGTTTTTGTTATAACGGCCGTCAAACAGCTGTTCGGTGGCCAGGTGCGGCGGTTTGGCAAATGCCGTGACTGCCGATACCATAAGTGCGAGTGTGATGAGTGTGCGTTTCATTGGCGTGGAGATTGATGGTTCATGAAA
Organism: uncultured Porphyromonadaceae bacterium; assembly: GCA_938027385.1. GTDB lineage: Bacteria > Bacteroidota > Bacteroidia > Bacteroidales > Muribaculaceae > UBA7173. Next base: position 247 of record CALJBF010000054.1, read on the forward strand.
TTTTCTACTTTCTGCTGTTCCTCAGCCTCGATCAGCGCCATGCGGTGCATGAACGACTCGGCTTTCTGCATGTCGGATTCGACCTGGCGTACGGTCTGCTCTCCGTCGGTTCTGACGCCGTTGGCGTATGCTATGTAGACCGTTGCGCCGCCCATTTCACTTCCGGTTTCATGGAAGACGGCAGCCAGGGCGATGGCACAGACAACAGCGACCGATGCCGCCACCCGGAACAGCAGCGGACTGCGCAGTATGCGCCCATGTTTCCGCGGAGGCTCAGGCACTGCGGTGGCCGAGGGGAGACGCACCCCCATCAACATACGGGTTTCGTCGATAGTGGGGGAGGAGTAGGGGAGCTTGCCGAGCAGATATTCCAGCTCAGCCTCCTCAAGCACAGACAGCCGGCAGTCCATATACAGTCGGCAGAGCTGTTCGGTCTCATGCAGGGTCAGGTGTATGTCTTGTCGGTTCATGGATTCAGTCTTTTGTAATTGTCGCGTATTTTTTTACGGGCCCGGCTCATGTTCATCCGCACGGCCTCTACAGACATTCCGAGTCGGGTTGCCGTTTCCTCGTACTCCATTCCCTCGTGGGTAACCAGCGAATATATCGTTCGCTGGATTTCCGTGAGGCCTGTCGTGAGCAGAGATTCCAGCCGGTCGATATCCTCGCCGTCGGGGGGGCCGGTTTGCAGCCCGTCGGTATCCGATTCGCTGATGGGAACCGACGGCGGGCGCCGCAGACGGTCGATACAGATGTTGCGCAGAACGGCAAACAGCTTGTTTCTCGCTTCGGCGTCAGATTCCACCGGTCCTTTGGCCCACAGCCTCAGATAAGTGTCCTGCAATGCATCCCGGGCCTCCTCGTCGTTGCTGAGGAACCGGAGTGCGCTCCGGTGCAGCTTGTCGCGGAGGGCCATGAACGTGGATGTCAGGTTGTCGGTTTTCATCTGTCTACACCATAGATACGAACCGGGGAGCCAAACGTAACCGCCGCCCCCTTTTTCTTGAAAAATATTTGTCGCCCCCGGATGAATTAATGAAAAGGCTATGCCGTGCGGAAACGCGGCATAGCCGGGGGAAGGGTGATATTTATGTGTGGGTTATATGTGCGTGGTGGGGAAGGGACCTCCGGAGGCACGGGTCAGTGGCGGGTGGTGATGTCGATGCGGATGCGCTGGCCGCTTTTGTCGACGTTCATTGCGGCGATGTCTGACGCGTGGAGGTCGCTGATGTCGCCGGTGTAGAGTTTGCCGTCTACATAGATCTCGGGCTGCACATCCTTGCCGTCGGGGTTGATTACGGTCACTTTCGGAATGCGTCGGCCATCTTTGTCGACTGCGCCGTTCTCGTTTATTACGGTCGTGGTCGTGGTGCCGTCGTCGGTGACGGTGCGGGTGGTGGTGATTGTCGAGCCGTCGTCAGAGTTTGAGATGGAGATCGACGAGGATGTCGAGGTAGTGTAGGTGGTGCGCTTGCCGGTCTTGTTGTCGGTCGAGGTGACACTCATTGTCTTCGGTGTCTGCGCGGTGGTGGCGGCGGTGGGCGTTGAGCGGTCAGCGGTCGGTGTGGTCGCTTTCGACGGCTCGTAAGCCTTGAAACTTATAGGCAGCGCGTACTCCACGGCCACGGGTTTGCTGTCGATTTCGCCGGGGGTGAATTTCGGCAGCATCGACACCACGCGCAGGGCTTCGGCATCGAGCAGCGTATTAACCGACCGTATTATTTTCGGGTCGCGCACCGAGCCGTCCTTGTCGACGACGAACTGCACGACAACGCGTCCGCTCACATTTTCGGCGCCCTTGGGATAGCGCAGGTTGTCAGCCAGGAACTGCATCAGCGCGGCCAGTCCGCCGGGGTATTCGGGCATTTTCTCGGCCATTTCAAAAACAGGGTCAGTGGCGTCTGTTGTGCGCGGACTGCTTGCCGGAGCGGTGGCAGGCGCGGTTTCGGCGTCGGTCGCGGCGACAAGTGCCATATCACTGTCTGAATACCGGGCGGCTACACCGGCATCGGTTTGCACGGGTGCGGCGATTTCACTAACTTTGTGGTCGGGCGCAGGCAGGGCGGCGTCGCCGAGGGTCGAGATGGCCGAGGCCACCGCCGGGAGCTGTGTTACCCACAGTGCTGCTGCCAGAGCGGGCACGAGCGCCAGCGGACGCAATGCGCGCCGGCGCTGAGTTTTTTGATTGTACATCATGGTAATGCGTTTTTTAAGTTTACTGTGATTCAGGCTGTTGGCAAGTGACGGGAATCTCGCGCCGACAGCCTTTTTTATTAATAGCAACTGGTATTCACGGGCATTGACGCCTGACGCGATCACGCGACGGTCGGCCTGGTACTCGTGTACGGTCTTGAACTCCTCGCGCATGAGCCAAGCCGCGGGGTTGAACCACTGGAGGATGCACACTGCCTGGGCCATCAGCAGATCCACCCAGTGGTGAAGTTCCACATGACTGCGCTCATGCCTGAGAATCATGGCGCCTGACTCCCTGAAATCGTTCTCCGGTATCACGATCGTGCGGCCGAAACTGAATGGCGCTAGGGTGCTGTCGCGTGTCAGCACCACGTTGACACCGTCGGTTTCGATACGCTCTCCGTGTCTGATGATTGCCACAAGCCTCAGCAGGTTCCAGAGCGTCATGGCTGTCACTGTCGCCGCGCCCGCGAGATATATCACCATGAGCCAGCCGAGCCACGCGGCAGGCGAAGGGGCCGCGCTGACAGCGCCGAGCGGCACAAGTTCGCCGATGCCTATATAGGCCGGTGTGACTTCCTGAGCCGGCATAAGGCGGTCTATGGTTTCTGACAGCGGGACGATGCCGAGCGCCACGATGTATATGCTCCAGAGGATGGCGCGGTTCAGCCGGTGATAGTTCTCAGAGGCGAGTACCCACTTATAGGTGAGGTACAGCAGTGCCAGCACTATGGCCGATGAAACGGAATATGAGAAGAGGGTGCCCATTGTAGTCTGCGTGTGGGGTTATTTTTCAGAACGGCCGCCTGATTCGACGAGGCGTATGATCTCGCGCAGCTCGTCTACCGAAATCTTTTCCTCTTCGACGAGCGCCGATACCGCCGATTTGTATGAATTGTTGAAGAAGTTGGCCACCAGCTCTTTCAGAGAGCGGTCGCGGAACTGCTCGCGCGGTGCCACGGCAAAATAGCGGTACGACGAGCCGATGGCCTCGTGCGAGATATATCCCTTTTCCTCCAGGATTCTGACGGTGGTCGAGACGGTGTTGACATGAGGCTTGGGTTCTGGATAACGCGCAAGCATCTCCCTGACGAAGAGTGGCCCTTCGTCCCAGAGCATTTTCATGATTGCCATCTCTTTTTCGGTTATGGCTGCCGGTTTGCGTCCGGGTCTGTTCGGTTTCTGCTGTTGCATGGCTCGTGAGGTTTGTTCACGGGCAAAGGTAAAACTAATTTTTTAGTTACGCAACTAAAAAATTAGTTTTGGGGCAAAAAAAGTGTGTACGGCACCTCAGTGAGTGCTGCCGCACCTGATAAGAACGGGTGGTTTGTGGCGGTTAGGTGGTGTTTGTAATGGTACCCCGGTCGGGTTATCGGGCCAGCTGGCCCGATAACTGGAACAGAAAGTGACTGAAATAG
>CALJBF010000055.1 GCA_938027385.1 uncultured Porphyromonadaceae bacterium
CGTCTCTACAGCGGTGACTATTGTGCGGTCGTTGAGCTTTTTAGAGAGGAAATTCACCCCTTTGCCCGCGATAAGCCCCTTGAAGAACTCCGAGCTTTTGGCCTCGGCGCCACGGAAACAGATGCAGAGCACCGTAGTGGGGGTGGGAGCCGCGACATAGGGCGCGAGCGCCTTGAGATAGGCCGAGGCCGAGAAACGCGGCGGCATGCCGTTCTGCGCCTCGCGCAGTATCACCACCTGTCTGTCGGCCATCATGGGATAGCGGCGGCAGGCCTCGACTACCACGGCAGGCTCGGTCTGCGGAGCTTACAGCACCGTGAGGTTGAAATCGCGGTCGCCCTCGGCGACAAGCGACTCCACCTCGCGCGATATGGCGTCGACATAATACCCCTCGTCGCCGTGCAACATCAGCACGGGGGCGCACACCCCTTTTTTAAGGGCTGAGGTAATCGACTGGAATGTCACTGCATCGGCCATGGCAACGGTATCGGTGATTGTAAAGGAATATGCCGCTTACGCGAAATTTTTCGTAAATTTACGGAAATTTTCGCGAACGCAGACAAACACCCTCTAAAATTCACTCTATTTCACACCTGCCGCACCAACCGGCCTCAGCACAATGACCCACGACCTGCCACAGCTCGCCCTCCCCTGCCCCGACGGCCTCAGATTCGCCACCGGCGCTGACGGTGTAGAGCGCGTCTTCGACCCTCTGCGCGGCAAATTCGTAGCGCTGACCCCCGAGGAATGGGTAAGGCGCAATTTCACGGCGTGGCTCACCGGCCACCTCGGCTACCCGGCGGCGCTGATGGGCAACGAGGTGTCGCTTACGCTCAACAACACGCGCCGCCGCTGCGACACGGTGCTGTACTGCACCGACGGACGACGCCCGCGCATGATCATAGAGTACAAAGCCCCGCATATCGAGATCACCCAGAGCGTCTTCGACCAGATAACCCGCTACAACATGGTTCTGCAGGCCCCATATCTGGCAGTGTCGAACGGTCTCAGGCACTACTGCCTGCACATAGACTACGCCACCCGCCGCGCCGAGTTTCTGAGCCGGTTCCCGGCCTACAGCGAGCTGTGACCCACACAATCTAACACCATTTGGAATATGGTGATATAAGAATACGGTTAGGCCCACTGCGCCAGTGCGCAGTGGGCCTAACCGCTTTGGAATAATGGGGCCTTTAAAGGCTATAGGGTCGTTAGGGTTATTAAGGACTTTAGGGCCATCAGAGTCTTCAGCGGCCTTAACGACCCTAAAGACTCTAATGACCCTAAAGACCCTATGCTCAGGGGGCGCCTTGTCAGGCGAGGAAACCGAGCAGTACGCCCGCGGCCACTGCCGAACCGATTACGCCGGCCACGTTCGGGCCCATGGCGTGCATCAGCAGGTAGTTTGACGGATCATACTCAAGACCCAGGTTGTTCGAGATGCGAGCCGACATGGGCACAGCCGATACGCCGGCGTTACCGATGAGCGGGTTGATCTTCTTGCGCTGGGGCAGGAACAGGTTGAACAGCTTGACAAACAGCACACCCGAGGCCGAGGCGATGATGAAGGCCATGAAACCGAGGGCGAAGATGAAGATTGTCTGCTGTGTGAGGAATGTCGAGGCCTGTGTCGAGGCGCCGACAGTCATGCCGAGCAGAATCGTCACGATGTCGGTCAGGGCGTTCGATGCGGTCTTGGCCAGACGGTTGGTGACGCCGCACTCGCGCAGGAGGTTACCGAAGAAGAGCATGCCCAGCAGGGGGATACCCGAAGGCACCACAAAGCAGGTAAGCAGAAGACCCACGATGGGGAAGATGATCTTCTCGCTCTGGGCGACGGCGCGCGCGGGTTTCATGCGGATGAGACGCTCATGTTTCGTGGTGAGCAGACGCATGATGGGGGGCTGGATCACCGGCACAAGAGCCATGTATGAGTAAGCCGACACGGCGATGGCGCCCATGAGGTTGGGGGCCAGTTTCGACGACAGGAAGATGGCGGTGGGGCCGTCAGCACCACCGATGATAGCGATGGCACCTGCCTGGTCTGGCATGAAACCGAGCAGCAGGGCCACCATATAGGCACCGAAGATGCCGAACTGGGCGGCCGCGCCGATAAGCATCAGTTTGGGGTTGGCGATCAGAGCGGTGAAGTCGGTCATGGCACCGATGCCGAGGAAAATCAGCGGAGGATACCAGCCGGCCGACACGCCGTTGTAAAGGATGTTGAGCACCGAGCCCTCCTCGAAGATACCGATTTCAAGACCGGCATCGGGATTGAAGGGGATGTTGCCGATGAGGATACCGAAACCGATAGGCACCAGCAACATGGGCTCGAAGTTCTTCTTGATGGCGAGCCAGATGAAGAAAAGGCCGACGGCAAGCATCACCAGATGCTCCCAGGTGGCGTTGTAGAATCCGGTGAGCTGCCAGAACTGGTGTATATTCTCACCGAGAAAGGTTCCAAAGTCAGTCATGAGTTCCCTTTAAGATAAGTTTGCCTTGGATCCTTGTTCAGCCGATTGTGATGAGTGTGGCGCCCTCGAGAACCGAGTCACCCTTGGCAACGTCGATCGAGAGGACTTTGCCGTCGATGCCGGCCTTGATATCGTTCTCCATCTTCATGGCCTCGAGTGTGACCACTGTATCGGCCGAGCTCACCTGCTGGCCGACGCTTACGAGAATATCGAGCACCACACCGGGCAGCGGAGCCTTCACGGGCTTGCCTGCGCCACCTGCGGGAGCAGCGGCGGGTTTCGCAATCACTTTCTCGCCGGTGGCGGTACGCGGAGCTGCGGCAGGTTTGGGGGCGGCTACCTTGACGGCGGCAGCGGCTTTCTGTTCGATTTCGACATGATAGGGGGTGCCGTTTACACGCACCTCGGCATTGCCGTTGTCGATGTCGCCGATGCCGACGGTGTAGACAGTGCCGTTGATTTTGTATTTATATTCTTTAAATTTCATGATGTAAGATTATTTGCGGTTAGGCATTTGGCGCAGAGAGTAGATATGTGAGCTCCAGGGTGAGTAGGCGCGCCGCACCTTGTTGATGGTCAGCACGGTCGACTCCTGGTCGTGAGCGTTGAGATGCTCATAGAGAGCCATGGCGATGGCGGCGATCTCCTCGCCCGAGTCACCTTCGGGATGTTCCTTGCGGCTTACTTCGGCGGGGTTGATGCCCTGGGCCTCCATCTTCTTGCGGCGCGAGCGGGCGGCGTTCACGCGCGAGATGATCCAGAAACATACGCTCAGCAGCAGCAGTGCCGAGAACACGATGCCCATGGCGGTGATGGTGAGACCGAAACCGTTCTCGTCCATCTCGTGGAACTTGTCGACTTTCTTGTTCGTGTCTTTGATGACATTGTTGCTCGAAGGGGTCACATAGAGCGCGGGGGTAGAGCCGTCGCGCACCTCCCAGGCCTCGGGGCCTTCACCCTTGCCGTCGACGCGACGGGCATAGGTGGTGTTGGGAGCCAGCACGGGCACGGTCACCTCGTC
>CALJBF010000056.1 GCA_938027385.1 uncultured Porphyromonadaceae bacterium
CAGGGGTACCGCGGTCGCAACATGTAGCGACCCTACAAGGAAGTGCGTAATTATGTCACGAATGCCGCACGCAGAATCCGGAGGCACTCCGAGGGAACAACACCCGTCAGGGCTGGACGGCACGCAAGGTGAGGTCGCGGTGACCGATCTCGCACGACATCAGGTGGTTGTTGATCTTGATGTCTTCGATTTCCGTGACGTTTGAGAATATGGTCTGGGCGGCGCGGGTTATCTGCTGGGTGACAAGGCGCACGGCACCGGGCCGGAGAGTCTCCAGGTCGGGCGCGCTCTCCTGCGTAAGCACATTGTAGTCAAGCGCCACACCCTGCGGGTCGACCGACACATTTAGTGTCGAATAGTCGAGGGTCACAAGCAGGTCGTCGTCATCCTTGGCCATGTAGGTACCCGAAATCGTGGCCACACCCGAGGCCGTCACCGATACGGGGGCCGTCAGCGTCTCAGACGCCCCGACGGCATTGTCGACGGTAATCAACGCCTTCATCGTCACGGTTCCCTCGGTCTTGCCGGGAGTACGCTCGAAATCGAACACACGCACCACAGTCGACTGCGTGCCGGGCGTAGTCTGCAGCTGTTCGGGAGTCGATGACCATGAACCCTCAATCTGCTCGACAAGGCGTGTCTTCGTATCGCACGAGACAGCGAGCAATCCCACCAGTGCCGACAACAATAATACTTTCTTCATAATATGTCGTTTTATTGATTTTGCGTAAAAAACCTTACATAAGGTTAACGCACTGTCGGCATGATATGTTTATTGCCAGATGCAGTCGTTATGTTATTCCCGGTCTTGTATTTTATGACCGTCGCTGCTGATATTTAACTTTATTTAAATATTTGACAGTTGCTTTTTTGATTGTTTTATCTTTACTTTGCAAAATCAAAGACAACGAATCCAAATAATATTTCGTCACAAATATTATTATAATCATTTTCATCTCAATTCAATATCGTCATGAAAAACATTCTTGCCATTATCGGTGCCTTGGTTGCGCTTTCATTGAGTGCCACCATAGTATACACGAAAATATTAATCAACTAAAAGGATATGCTATGAGAACTGTACTGACATTCGTATGCCTGCTGGTGGCGTATGCGGCGCGAGGTTTTATCATCGACTTCTACGTAGACGGGTATATGTACATGGGGTCTGACCGGGCCACAGAATGGGATCAGGAGGAATGGTGCTTTTACGCCAGACTGGAGACGGCGAATGCCTTAGATTGTCCTAAAGACAAGATAATTCCGCTTGATGAAAGGGGCACGATCGCCCCTCCGTCCTATGTCGAGAATCCCGATACCGGACTTGGGTATACCGTTTATTCCGTAAATTTGTATTCATTGACAGACGAATCAAAGACAGAGGAGATAATATTGCCCGAGTCATTGGTCGGCATTGACTTGATTGCAGGTTTCAAGAATCTGAAAAGAATCCATATGTGTGACAATGTCACATATATTACAATGATATGCGATCTACCCACTCTGGAGGAACTTGTTTTGTCGTCGTCACTGACAGAGCTCGGTTCTCCAGGCATTAATCTCGTAGGTCTCAGAAAGCTGGTGCTACCTGAATCCCTAAAGGGTTTGAGTTATCATTCGATATGTAACTGTTTCAAACTTGAGGAACTGGAGTTACGGGGTGTCGAAGTCATCCATAGGGATGACATATCGGGACTGACGGCTCTTAAGAAACTGGTGCTGTCGCCTAAACTCAAGACTGTTGAATCGGGGGCTCTTGCGACTACAGCCCGGGAGATATGGTTCCCCTCTGACGGCACGAACTACGGGCTGACACTTAAAGGCGACAGCTTTGTGTGCACGCCCGAGAGAATCTATTGCCAGCATCAGACTCCGCCGAGAGTGACAAAACCTTACACCGCGATTTTCGGCGGCGAGGAGCACCGCGCAATCATGACAGTTTATGTGCCTGCTGAATCTGTCGAGGCATACAAAGCCGCCCCGGTCTTTGGCGAAATGAATGTTGTGGCCTATGATTTTGCCGCCGGAGTGGAGGTGCCCGTGGCTGACGAAAAAACCACAGAGGGCAGACTTTATGATCTCTATGGCCGCGAAGTCTCCGGCCCATCCATCACACCGGGCATCTATGTCCGCGACGGCCGGAAGGTGATTGTCCGCTAAAACAACCAACTGGCTATCCCATCATTTTATTGCCGGGAGATCATAGCGAGGAAGGTGTCTTCGTCGATGACGGGGACGGACTCCTTTAATGACCGATTATACGCTTTTCCCCATCAATAATGTAAATGCCTGAGGGAGCAACCGACGGATTTGTTTCCCGGCCCGAGAGATCAAAACTTCTGCCGTTGACATCGTTACTGTCAGCAATCGCTACCGGCAACCCGTTGGTGAAGTCATAGGGGCGAATATCCATCAAACCCCAGTTTGGGGTCGCGCGATACGCCCCAACACACTCGGGTCGCACATAAAGAATAATATCTTTCATGTGTTCAGAGCCTCCGAACATTACCCATGATTCATTATCGATGCCGGGCCTGAAAGTCTCAGCCAAATCTCTGTCAAATACAGGTGGATTTGTCCTGGCACAATAGATTGCCTTCGGATGACATTCGGCAAAACTGCTGGTCATGATTTTCCAAGGGTATTCATTTCCGTCAGAAGGGAACCATATCTCATCAGGAGAGGTATATTCCACACCGTCTACATAAGATAGTTTCGGAGAGAAAACCAACTTTTTAAGACTTTCAAGATGAGAAAGTGACCCCTCTATATATTCTACTCCGGGGAGCTCTATATAAGAGAGGGCATCGCACCAGTGTATGGCAACCTCCAGTTTCTTCACACTTTCCGGCACACACAGCGTCTTTATGTCAAGACAGGAGATAGCCGGCAGGCAATCCCCGCACAATTCCTTTAAAGATGCCGGCAGCATGAGTTCTTCCAAGGGCATGCTACGAATATTCAAGTATTCCACACTTTCGGGCAACTCCACTTTTTTCACAGACATGTCATGCGCACTTATTTCTTTAATGCCCTGCGATATGACAAGTTCTTCCACTGCATCACACCACGTTAGTTCAGCCGCCAGCACTGAATATTTAATTCCGGTGGCGGGATCCGTTACTTCAGGCGGTACCACAAGCCTTTTGACAGGTTGAGTATGATAGAGCCGTGTATCATCGATACCGTTGGGATAGTCAATGGGAGCCGGTATGACAACATACCTTTCTTGCTCATTGACGATTTGAAATACAAAACCCTCTGCACAGAAAGTGTTCTCAACCGGAATTCCGGCATTCGCAATGAATGCAATCAGCATACACGCCAAAGTAATCAAATGATTTCGCATTACCATAGT
>CALJBF010000057.1 GCA_938027385.1 uncultured Porphyromonadaceae bacterium
GTTTCTGCCCTGCGGGGAGCGGCGCTGTTTTTTCCTTTGCAGCGTTCAGCAGCGACAGGCCGACGGGGATGCCGACGGCATTCACCACGATGCCCACGATGGCCACCACAAGCGCGACATACGGCGTGGTGCCGAAGATAGGCTCAAGCACGGCAAAGCCGAGGAACCCGATTGTAGGCGAACCGTTCACCAACGCCATGATGGCGCCTTCGGCGGGACCGATGCCCTTGAAACATTTGGCGTAGATGAAGTAAACCACCATGAAACAGAACATAATCACCACAAGCGAGATTATGGAGAGTTTCAGATCCTGGACGAGCATCGAACGATTGGCGTCGACAATCGACACGAACAGGGCGGCCGGTAACGCGTAGTCAAGCACTACCTTGTTGAACGCCTTGGCGTTCTCGCCATTGAATATGCCCTTCTTTCCCGATATGTAGCCCGCAAGCATCACAACGATGATAGGGACTATCGCGTACAATAGAATATGGGTCATGTTGTTTCGGTTTTAAGGTTGAAACGTTGAATTTGTAATGAAGGAGTCCCGCGATGCGCGGCTCCGCCGGGCAGAGCCGCGCATCGCAGGCAGAAAGAAAGGTCAGACCGTGATGTCGATCAGTGGGGTCGGGTTCAGATATCCGATGTGGCCGCTCTCCTTGCCGGCATCGGCGGCGAGCTGAACATCGATAATCGCAGGAGCTTTTGAGGCAATCGCCTCGGTGAGCGCGGCCTCATATTCGGCCGGAGTGGTGACGAGATACGATTTAGCGCCGAATGCATCGCCGAATCTGTCATAGCGCGCGTTGATGTCGAGCGTGGTGGGCGCGGGGTCGGAGGTGTTGTCAAGCGGCTTGCCGATACCATTGTAGATGCCGCCGTTATTGAACACACAGACGGTTACCGGGAGCTTGAACCGGCAGATGGTCGAGAAGTCCATACCTGAGAAACCGAATGCCGAGTCGCCTTCGATGGCTACGACACTCTTGCCCGTCGCCACGGCGGCGCCGACAGCCGAACCCATGCCCATGCCCATGATGGCCCATGTGGCACAGTCGATGCGGTGACGCGGCAGTGACATGTCAATTGAGTCGCGTGTGTCGTCGAGCGTGTTGGCGCCCTCGTTCACCAGAATCACGTCGGGATTGGCCTCAAGAACCTTCTTTGCCGCGCTGAGGGCGCTGAAATGGTTCATTGGCATCACCGTTGCGGCCTCTTCAAGACGGGCGGCGAACTTGGCATTCTTCTCTTTGGTCTGAGCCTGCAGCATGGGCACCCAGGCGGGATCCATGTCGAGCTTGCCCGGCAGTTTCGCTATGATTGCCTCAAGCGAGCTGCGCAGATCGCCCACCACGGGGGCGTCTATATGGCGGTTGCAGTCGATTTCTGTGGGCTCAATCTCAAGCTGGATGAATTTCCCTGCCTGATTCCACTTGCCGCCGCCACGTGACAGCAACCAGTTAAGTCGGGCCCCGACAAGCATCACCACATCTGCCTCTTCCATGATGGTCGAACGGCACGAGAGAGCGCTCAGGGGATGGTTATCGGGCAGCAAGCCTTTTGCCATCGACATTGGATAATAAGGCACCCCGGTTTTCTCGACGAGCTGTTTTACCAGATCCTCTACCTGTGCCTGAGCGGCGCCCTTGCCGATAAGGATGGCAGGCTTGCGGGCACTGGCGAGCAGACTGACGGCACGGTCAACCGACTCAGCCGAAGGAATCATGGCGGGCATCGGGTCTACCGGGGCGTGCAGCAGGGCCATGGCCTTGTCGTGATCCATCACCTGGCCCAGAGCCGGAGTGGTGATATCAAGATAAACGCCGCCGGGACGTCCCGATATTGCCGCGCGGTATGCCCTGACAACGCCTACGGGAATATCTTCGGCGCAGTCGACACGGTAAGCGGCTTTTACAAGCGGTTTTGCGATGTTGAACTGGTCCAGGCCCTCGTAAGTTCCCTGGTCGAGATCAATGGGCTGACGCACCGATGATCCGGAAATCTGAATCATGGGATAACAGTTTACAGTGGCGTTGGCCGTAGCCGTAAGCCCGTTGAGGAAACCTAATGACGATACGGTCATGCACACGCCGGGCTTTCCGGTAACGAAACCGTGAGTGGCGGCAGCCATGCCGGCCTGCTGTTCGTGACGGAAACCTACGAAACGTATCCCTTGTCCCTGTATGATGTATGCGGCCTCGGTGATAGGGATGCCCACCAGACCGTACACATCGGTCACGCCGACCATCTGCAAGGCCTTGGCCAGTATATACATGCCGGTCACCTGTTCCGGAAAGTGCGGAGCCTGCTGAGCGACGGCATTTGTTGCGTTAGTTGAGTCTGCCATAATTGAAAGCTGATTGTATGTGACGGGTATGAGCGGGCACCATGGCGCCTGAAGATACCCAGATGTGTTTCTTTTAAAAAAGTTTTTAGTTGCCGGAGAAATCACCTGCCTTCAACAACAGTATCCGGCAACTAAAAACCCACTAACAACTAAAAACTATGATTTGCTTCATGCTGCAACCGGAGCATCCGCGCTATGCCACGCTTTCATCCGGCCGCCGAGACATGGTATAGTGTATGCCTTACATCTGGCCGTCGGGCAGAGGGGCCGTGGTGCCGTTCTTGGCGAACGACTGGATCTGCTCATCGGTATAGCCGATGCTTTTGAGCACCTCGTCGGTATTCCCGCCGAGTTCGGGGCACGGCCCGTAGGTCGGCGTGTAGTTCGACAGTGTGAACGGGCATCCTACGGTCACGAACTCGCCCACAGGACCGGGCTGGTTGATCTTCACGAGCGTATTGCCGTCATAGAGATTCTCGTCGTCCATGATCTCCTTTGTGTTGAGC
>CALJBF010000058.1 GCA_938027385.1 uncultured Porphyromonadaceae bacterium
TGGCAGATATGTTCGATGTTCCGGCCGTAGCGCAATGTCTGCTGCGGGCCGGTGGTGGCATCGGCGCCGAGGGCGCGGAATGTGTCGGTGATGAAGTCGGTGACGAAACGGTTCTCTCGCAGGTTTTTGTCGTCCCAGGGGGTGTCGCCCTCGGTGCGCGGACGTGTTCCGGCGAGCGACATCACGCGGCAACGGCGTGTGGTGGCGTCGTGGTCGAGCAGAAGTTCGGGGGTGGCGCCGAGCCACAGCCCGGTTTCAGGGGTGTGGAATATGAACCGGAATGTCTGTGGAAACTCCCGGCACAAGTCGTCGAATATGGTTCCGGCAGTGGTGCCGTCGGCCATCGTGGCTGAAATCGCCCGCGAGAATACCGTCTTTCCCTGCCTCTGGCGGCATGATTCCATGACGCGGCTCACTGCGGCAAGATATTCGTCGCGGGTAATCTGCGGCACCGTTGTGGAGGTCTCAGGGGGAGTACAGTTGCCGGGTATGGCGGCTACAGACTCTGCGAACGTCTCGGGTGTGACCTCCCGTTCTATGGTGATTCGGTCGTGCCAGGGCGCAAGCCATGGTGAGATTACGAAACTGTCGGTTGAGGAAACCTCACCATGCGTAGTGACGCACGTTTCGTGTGTGCGCCCGTTTTCCGATATGAAATATCTGGCCCGCTGTTCGCCGGGCAATAGACAGATGGCGAATGTGAGCCCTTTCGAGACGGCGTTGTCGACAACCTGTTTCAGCATGGACGCGCTATGAGTTCAAACGGCAGAGCCTCGGTGATCTCAACGTTATAATACCGGCCGGGGATGAGTTCGCGGGTCTTCTCGACGAGCACCTGCGGGTCGACTTCGGGGCTGTCCCACTGGGTGCGGCCGATGTAATAGTCATCCTCTTCGGCATCGATCACCACCTCTACGGTCTTGCCGACCTTTTCCTGCTGTATCTCAAGCGAGATCTCCTCCTGCAGGGCCATAAGGCGGTCAAGACGCTCCTGTTTCACTTCTGCGGGAATGTCGTCGGCGAAGTGCTGAGCGCCGTAGGTGTCCTCCTCCTCGCAGTATGCGAAAGCTCCCATGCGCTCGAAACGCTGGCGGCGCACGAAATCCATCAGTTCCTCGAATTCCTCGGGGCCTTCGCCGGGGAATCCGGTCATCAGTGTGGTGCGGATGTGTATGCCGGGCACCTTGGCGCGTATCTCGTCAAGCAGCTGTTCGGTCTCGCGGCGGGTGATGTGGCGGCGCATGTTGGCCAGCACCTTGTCTGACGCATGCTGCAGGGCTATGTCGAGGTAGGCGCACACATTGTCGCGCTCCCTGATCACGTCGAGTATGTCGTGGGGGAACTGGGCGGGGTAGGCGTAGTGCAGTCTGAGCCAGTGTACACCCTCGATGTCGGCCAGGCGGTTTACAAGCCGTGCCAGCGACAGTTCGCCGTAGAGGTCGAGTCCGTAGCTCGACAGATCCTGGGCGATGATGTTGAACTCGCTGAACCCCTGCGCCACCAGGGCACGTACCTCATTCTCGATATCCTCGACGGGGCGCGATTTGAAACGCCCCGTTATGAGCGGGATGGCGCAGAACGCGCAGAAACGGTTGCACCCCTCGGCAATCTTGATGAATGCGTTCGAGGGGCCGGTGGTGACGCGGCGGCGCGCTCCGGCTGCAGGAGTGGCTGGTGTGGCATGTGCGGGTGCCTTCAGTTCGTCGACAATGCCGCCCCAGTCGAATTTGCCGTAGATGCGGTCGATTTCGGGCATCTCGTGGGTGAGCATCTGGCGGTAACGTTCCGAGAGGCAGCCCATCACGAAGATGCGCCCTATGCGCCCGGCGGCTTTGGCCTGTCCGAGCTCAAGTATGGTGTTTATCGATTCCTCTTTGGCGTCGCCGATAAAGCCGCAGGTGTTCACCACCACGACATCAGCGGGACCGTCATCCTCGAACCTGACGTCACAACCGACGTCGCCGAGCCTCTGCATCAGAGACTCGGCGTCGACGAGGTTTTTTGAGCAACCGAGAGATATGATGTTTACCCGTGTCGGTTTCATCTATTATTTCGGGTTATTTGCTGTCGCCGAAAAGCGACTCCACGAACTCGCGCTTGTGGAATACCTGCAGGTCGTTGATACCTTCGCCCAGGCCGATGTATTTCACCGGAATCTTGAACTGGTCTGAGATGCCGATCACCACGCCCCCTTTGGCGGTGCCGTCGAGTTTGGTCACGGCAAGCTCGTTGACCTGCGTGGCGGCAACGAACTGGCGCGCCTGCTCGAATGCGTTCTGGCCTGTGGAACCATCGAGTACCAGCAGAACCTCATGCGGCGCTCCGGGAACCACGCGCTCCATCACGTTGCGGATTTTCGACAGCTCGTCCATCAGCCCCTTCTTGTTATGGAGACGGCCGGCGGTGTCGATAATCACCACGTCGATGTCGTTGGCCTTGGCCGACTGCAGGGTGTCGAAAGCCACGGCGGCGGGATCGGCTCCGAGTTTCTGTTTCACCACGGGCACTCCGGCGCGCTCACCCCAGATGTCGAGTTGTTCGACGGCGGCGGCGCGGAAAGTGTCGGCGGCACCGAGCATCACCTTGTTGCCGGCGGCCTTGAACTGGGCGGCCAGCTTGCCGATTGTGGTGGTTTTGCCCACGCCGTTTACGCCCACCACCATTATGACATGCGGATGGTGGCCGGCGGGAACGGTGAAGTCCTCGTCGGTCGACTCATTGTTGTTCTCGGCCAGGAGCTGGCAGATCTCGTCGCGCAGCAGGACGTTGAGCTCCGACGAGCTCACGAACTTGTCGCGGGCCACACGTTTCTGCAGACGGTCGATGATCTTGAGCGTTGTGTCGACACCTACGTCAGAGGTGATGAACACCTCCTCGAGTTCGTCGAGCACATCGTCATCGACTTTCGATTTACCTGCGATTGCGCGTGAGATCTTGTTGAAGAACCCCTGTTTGGTGCGCTCGAGTCCGTTGTCGAGAGTCTCTTTCTTTTCTTTAGAGAAGAATTTGCTGAACAGTCCCAAAGTAGATCAGTTTGAGGTTACCTGTGCATATTGATGTTTGCTCCGGGTACCGGAGATTTTGCAAACCCTTAGAAGGGGAGGTCGTCGTTGGCGTTGCCCTGTGCGGCGAACGGGTCGGCGGCAGGTGTGGGCATTGCCGGGGCGGCCATGGCGGGGGGTACCGGAGCGTTGGGGTAGGCCTGTCCGGGCATCGTGGCGGGGCCTGCTACGGGAGCGCCGGCGGCCTGTGCGGGCTCTGATTTCCAGCCGCGGATCGAGGTGTACCAGCGGCCGTTGTACTCGCGGCTCTCGATGTCGAAACTCAGCTTGATTTCATCGCCCACGTTGAGGGGGTACTGGTCGGCGCGCTCGCCGAAGAAGTCAAAATGCACCTTTTTGGGGTATGTCTCGACGGTCTCGAGCACATATTCGCGTTTTTTCCAGGCGTTGCCAGCCTTCGAGGTGCCGCTGACTTCGGGGAGAGCGACAATGATTTTGCCGATGATTTCCATATATATCTTAGGTGTTATAGATTTTCTGTATGCAGGGGCGCCGTCATCCCGGGTGGGATTCACAAGGCCCGATTAGCTGACAAAGTTACAAAAAAATCGTCACCGCCACGCCGATTCCTCCGCTTTTTTTAACAATCTTGAAAATTGTAGCTACGGTAGTAGTAGGGGTTGATGTGTCAGACATGTCAGGTACCCCGGATTTATCATTTTTGTCAGCAACCCTCGTGATTTGCAAGTGTTATACAATTGTATTATCTTTGCACTACAATATGATTGCCAACGTAAAAAATTTGGTATCGATATACATATTGACCATAAACTTGTAGGGATAGCCAGACATTTAGACGGCATCAGTGGCTAACAGGTATATCTTTGCCAGAAATTATTAGTCATGAATACTGCATCAGTTCCCAGAAAACAGACCTCATTCCGTTTGAATGAGGAGCTTCTTTCACGCCTTCAGGCCGAGGCCAAGCGCCATAATCGCAGTCTCAACAATCTTGTGGAGAGTGTGCTTATGGCATTTGTGGCAGAGCGCCCCAACAACATCACTCTTGCGGCTATGAAAGAGGCGGAAATTTCAAAGAATCTCGACACTCTCGACCTGAAAAGTTTCCGCAGTTTTGTCGATTCGTTATGAATATCCTTAAGCTTACGTCTCAGTTTAAGAAAGATCTTAAGCGATATAAACACAAAATAGAGGTAATAGATCGACTTGAGGAAATTCTCAACATGCTTGTAAACGGGCAGCCCGTTCCCGAAGAACACAGACCGCACGCTCTGACAGGCAATTACCGCGGCTATATGGAGTGTCATGTCGAGAATGACACGTTACTGATATGGTGGGACAAGGAGAAAGGAATCATCAAACTTATCCGTTTTGGATCACACTCTGAATTATTCTGACTTGCAAATTGTTCGACAGATGTTTTTGAGATTGTCTGCCTCTAAGCCATTCTCTTAAGCCTACACCAGAATACCATCTATCGAAATGCCCGAATGGGTCAGAGGGATTTGAGGGGGCGTGCGGGGTTGCCGCAGACGAGGGTCGAGGCGGAAACATCGCGGGTGACGACCGAGCCGGCGCCGATTACCGCGTTGTCGCCGACGGTGACACCGGGCAGCAGAATGGCGCCGCCGCCAATCCAGACGTTGTTGCCGATGGTTACGGGACGCGCCCATTCCACACCGGTGTTACGGCTCTCGGCGTCGAGCGGGTGGCATGCGGTGAAGATGCTCACGTTGGGGCCGATGAAGGCGTTGTCGCCGATGCGCACCTCGGCCTCGTCGAGAATGGTGAGGTTGAAGTTGGCAAAGAAGTTCTCGCCCACATGGATGTTACAGCCGTAATCGCACCTGAACGGCTGGTTGACATGTAGCCGCTCTCCGCATGACCCCAGCAGTTCGCGCAGCAGTGTCTGCATGCGCTCTGTCTCGCCGGGATGCAGATTGTTGAATTCCCACAAATGTGCCCGGGTGACTTTCAGGCGCTCCTGAAACTCCTCACGGACGGCGTCATAAACTTCGCCGCGCAACATTTTAGCCCATTCGGCCTCGAAATCAGTCATCTTCAAAGTATGGTTTCGTTATCGACTGCAAATTTAGCGAAAAAGACCTACATTTGCGTACCGGTTTGCCGGATTTGCATGCTGATTCATATACTGTACCGATAATGCCCGATGGATATATTGCGAAAAGAGCTGAATGCAGTGTACGCAGCACAGTGCCTTGACCGCGAGGTGCTTGACTCTACGGTTATCGCCGATTGCCGCCGGGCGGTCGAGGCCATGACCGGGGTAAGCGACGCGTGCGCGGTCATTACCGACGCCTCGTGCGACAGGTGTTACCTATATGCCGGGCGTTTCGGTGCCCTGATGGGGATAAACGACGGCGACAGGCTTTCGGAAATTCTGGATTCGAGCGATGAAGACCTGATATACAACCGTCTGCACCCTGAAGATCTGGTCGACAAGCGTATGCTCGAGTATGAGTTCTTCAAATACGTCGACACGCTCGATGCCGGCGAAAAGACAGCATGGCGCGCAACCTGCCGCATCCGTCTGCGCGACCGGGGCGGCGAGTACCGCGTGGTCGACAACTCCACTCAGATTCTGCGGCTCTCGCCAGCCGGACGCATGTGGCTGATACTATGTCGCTACGACCTGTCGCCTGACCAGTCTGTGCCTGAAGGCATAGAGCCGCGTATAGTGAGCAACGTCACAGGGAGGGTGATGGCACTGTCGTTCGACAAACGTCGCGGCCGGGTACTCACCGGCCGCGAGAAGGAGATTCTTCACATGATTAAGGAGGGGAGGCTGAGCAAGCAGATTGCCGCGTCGCTCGGCATAAGCGTGCACACGGTGAACCGTCACCGGCAGAACATCCTCGACAAGCTCAGTGTCGGAAATTCCGTCGAGGCCATCATGGCTGCCACGGCGATGAAACTAATCTGAGGCCTGACAGAGAGAATGCTCAGAGATCAACAAGCATCGAGGCGGCCGTGTCGTCGGCAACCTTGTCGCCCCTGGTCTGGCGTATGATCTCTATGGCGAACGGCAGGGTAGTGCCGGGGCCTTCCGATGTTATGAGGCCCGGTTCGCTTACCACCTTTGCCTTGATGTATGTGCCTCCGTTGGCGTTGATGGCGTCACCCAGGCCGGGATAGCAGGTTGCTTTCTTCCCTTTGAGAATGCCTGTCGGAGCCAGAACCACCGCCGGTCCGGCGCATATTGAGGCGATACGTCCGCCACGGGCATGATGTGTCTGCAACATGTCGTTCACTTTTTTTGAGGCGTGCAGGTTCGGTGCGCCGGGCACGCCACCGGGTACAATCAGCCAGTCGGCGTCAGACGTGTCGACATCGGCCATCAGCACATCGGCCTTTATGGTCTGGCCGGCGGCTCCCTTTATTTCGAGTGTCGTGTCTACGGCCACAGCCACCACGGAAATTTCGGCACGCCGCAGAGCGTCGATGGTAGCCATGGCCTCAATCTCCTCCACACCAGGTGCGAGGAAGATGTATGATTTCTTTGCATCCATATTAAATATTGAAAGTAAAACGGCCGCTGCTGCGGCCAAAGTGAGTCGTAATTTCATTTCATATCCACTATATTGATTTAACACCCGAGACGCCTCTGGGTTCGTAACGGTTACCGGTTTGACCGGTGTGGTTAAAAATCAGTATTGCGCAGGGGGTGACACTTGGGTAACTTTGTGCCAAAAAAAGCCATGAAAGGAAAGATTGTGATTCCATGTATTCTTGCCGCCGCGGCAGTGATGCAGGCGTTTCCGGCTCCCGCCCCCGATGATTTCGACTGGGGCGGCTCCACAGTGTATTTCGTGATAACCGACCGTTTCTGCAACGGCGATTCAACCAACGATGTCAACTACGGCCGTGTGACCGACTACGGCTCCGAGCGGCTTAATGCCGCCACATTCCATGGCGGTGACTTCAAGGGTATGCTGCAGAAAGCCCGTGAAGGGTATTTCACCGACCTGGGCGTGGATGTTGTGTGGATGACCGATGTCTACGAGCAGATTCACGGCTGGATGTCGGGGAGCGGTCCGGTAAACGACTTCCCGCATTATGGCTATCATGGCTATTACCCGCTTGACTATACCCAGATTGACAAGAATTACGGCACGGTAGCCGAGTTCCGCGAACTGGTCGATACCCTGCACGCGCAGGGAATCCGTGTGATGCTTGGCGCCAATCTGAACGACCCGGGCTATCCGACACTTCTCGACGCCGTGCAGTTCTGTTTTGCCGACACGGGTCTGACCGAGGCAGAGGCCGCCGAACACCGCCGCGACTGGAGCTATGACAGTTTCTTTGCCGGACGCCTCGGCTGGAACGGATGGTATGACCGCGGCTGGGTGCGCATGCCCGATGAGAACTGGGATGAGAACAACCCCCTTGAGGCCACTCTTTACGGCATGCCCGACTTCAAGGACGAGAGCGACACTCCGGTGACCATACCCGCTTTCCTGCACTGGAAATGGAAAGGCGAGGGGAGCCGTAACGACGCCTGGGGCAACCCGTCGGCACGCACGCTGAGGCATGACCGCAAGTGGAGTCCGATGCAGTACGTGATGGCGTGGATAGCGTCGTGGGTAGAGGAGTTCGGTATCGACGGTTTCAGGTGCGACATCGTGGAGAATGTGCGCCTCGACCGCTGGAAAGAGCTTAGCGACGCATGCAACAATGCCCTCGACCGCTGGCGCACGGCACATCCTGATGACCCTGCCGCATCGTGGCGCGACCGGTTTTATTTCACCGGCGATTACGACGGCGCGTCAATTGACTATAAACCTGATTACGCCGGCGCCGGATTCTCGAGCCTCGTGAACTTCTATTTTCCGAAACGCGGCGACCTCGATGCCATAGTGAACACCTGGCAGGCTTACGCTGACAGCGTGGCTGCTCACCCCGGGTGGCATCCGTTCAGCTACCTCAACAACTCGTATCACCGCGACGCCGACATGGATAACATGGCCGACTGTGCCGTCACTCTTTTGTTTGCGCCCGGTGCCGTGCAGATATTTTATGGCGACGAGACGCGTCGTCCGCTCAGCGACGCTCGTCTGAATGTCGACAGCAACCAGGCTTTCCGGTCCGACATGAACTGGAACAGTGCCGACACCACGCTGCTTGACCACTTCCGGCGGCTGGGACGGATCCGTAAGGCGCATCCCGTCATCGGTACCGGCCGACAGACGACTCTCGACACCCACACCTGCGTGCGCCACAATGACACCGATACCGTAATGATCCGTCTTAGCCCCGAGGCACGGAAACCCATCGTCACCGCCCCGTGGTTCGCCGACGGCACCCTTGTTGAAGAGCTCTACACAGGTCAGAAGGCCCGTGTCGCCGATGGCTGCATCACCTTCCCCGCCTATGCGGGCAACGTCGCCGTCATCGCCCGGGCCTCCGGCCGATAGTATTTCTCCTGTTGTCTCGCTTGCCTTCTTTCTGTCCTTGTCTGTTGTCTTTGTCTCTTGGTTTTTGGCGGTTTTTTTGTGGGAGGATTTGCTTTTTTGGGGAAATGGTGCGTAACTTTGTGGGCGGAAAACCGGGGGAGGGATGGTAAATTGCTCCTCTGCAACGCAATTTCTGGTGAAAAAGATTTTTGGTTCTATTATTCTGTTGACATCGGGGCTTACCGGGATAGCTTTTGCGGCAGATGCCGCAGAGGCTGCTGATTCCGTGGGGCGCCGCGAGCTTGACGAGGTTGTGGTGACCGGTCAGTCGGCGCGCCAGCGCGTGGGCGATGTCACCCTGGGGGCCGAGAGGCTCGAACTCTCGCGACTGGCGCAGGTGCCGGTGCTTTTCGGCGAGAACGACATAGTGAAATCCATAACCCTTATGCCAGGTGTGCACAGCGAGAGTCAGGCCGGCGGTTTCGAGGTGCGCGGCGGCAACGCCACGCAGAATCTGGTGACGCTCGACGGCATCACGCTCTATAATCCCTCGCATGTGATGGGTATCTTCTCCACGTTCAACGACAACGCAATCGGACGTGCCACACTTTACAAAGGCCCGATTCCGGCATTTTACGGCGGAGCAACCTCGTCGGTGCTCGAGACTGCCCTCGCGCCCGGCGACATGGAGGCATATCACGGCTCGATGACCGTGGGCATCCTCGCCGCCAAAATCAAGGCCGAGGGGCCGGTGATACGGGACCGGCTGTCGTTTGCCGTGACGGCGCGCCGTTCATACGTCGACCTGTTTCTGAAGATGATACCACAGTACCGCAGTACGGTGATGAATTTCTATGACATAACCGCCAAGGTAAGGTACATACCCCGCGGCGGCGATGTGCTCGACGTATCGTTTTTCCTCGGCCACGACAATCTGGCGGTGGGCGACATAATGGGGATGTACTGGGGCAATCTCGGCGCGTCGGCCAACTGGCTTGCGCATTCGGGCGAGAACCTGCGGTTTACCACTACACTCGCGATGAGTCGCTACACGCCACACATGGTGATGTCGATGATGCAGACCGACCAGCGTCTGCGCGAGTCAATCGGCGACTATAGCCTCAACGAGCGCGTGAGCTGGACCGTGGCAGATGAGCATACCCTTGAATTCGGCCTTCGGTCAGAGCTGTTCAGGGTAATGTCGGCCGAGTTTGTATATAACGGCACGAAACAGCGCGACGTGCGGTCAGGCTGGCATAACGCCCTTTGGGCCGCATGGGACGGCGTCTTCGCCGAACGCTGGTCAGTCTCGGCCGGACTGCGTGCCGGAGCGTTCTCGGCGCTCGGCGGCTCGCGGTTCAACGAATTTGTGTCGGCCGAAGAGCCCGCGCCCGCTTTCAGGTCAAAGACATATCTTAGCCTTGAGCCGCGCGTTTCACTGAAATATGACATTTCAGGCACCCATGCGATAAAGGCCGGTGCAGGTGTGACCACACAGCAGATACATTCCATACGGTCGAGCGCCACGACGTTTCCGTTTGACCGCTATGCGCTGTCGTCGGCCGGAGTCAAGCCTGAGGAGAGCGTGCTTTACGCGCTTTCATACGGCGGAATGACCGCCGACGGCGCCTTCGACTGGTCGGCCGAGACATATTACAAGGATATCCGCAACGTATATGACTACCGTGACGGGCGCACGATGTTCTCTGAACTGAATCTTGAGAACATCATCCTCGGCGGCCGCGGCCGCAGTTACGGTCTTGAGCTGATGGCACGCAAGAACACCGGGAGGCTCACCGGATGGGTTTCGTACACGCTGTCGCAGACACAGACACGCATCCCGGGTATCAACGGCGGCAAGTGGTATGATGCCTCGAACGACCGGCGCCATGACTTTTCGGCCACGGCCATCTACCGGCTCACGCCGCAGTGGACTCTCTCGGGCTCATGGGTGTTCTCATCGGGGCAGCCGCTCACGGCGCCCGACGTGAAATATGAGCTTTCGGGCACCACTTGCTATTATTATTCGCGGCGCAACGGCTACCGCACACCCTCCACACACCGGCTCGACCTGTCAGCCACATACACCCATGAGGGGCCCAGGTTCACATACCAGTGGACGATAGGGGTTTACAACGCCTATTGCCGCTACAATCCGTTTGTTGTCTATTTCGAGGACGACGATACCAAACCCTCAGGCACGCGCGCCGTACAGCAGTCGCTTTTCGGCCTGATTCCCTCCGTGTCATATACATTAAAATTCTGACTCATGCGCTGTTTAAAGATATTTGCCCCTGCGGCGACCGCCGCGATGATGCTGGTGTCGTGCGAGAAAGAGCTTGACATCAAATACCGCGACATCGACCCTATTCCCGTCATAGAGGGCGCTCTGACCACCGGTGGCGCCACTGTGGCGCTGACAATGACCACCCCCATGGACGAACCCATGGACCGCACCCGGCTCACCGATGCCGCTGTGGAGCTTGCCGATCTTACTTCAGGCGAGATCGTTACGCTCACGCCCGACACCAACGGTGATTATGTGTCTGACATCCCCGGCGTGCCCGGCCACGACTATCGCCTCACGGTAAGCCGTGCCGGGGCGGTGTACACATCAGAGTGCCGCATGCTTCCGGCACCGGAGATTGCCGGAATGGAGTTCAACTGGATAAAGATGCCATACGATCACGTGGCCGTGCTGCAGGTGCTAATTGCCGATGATCCGGCCACTACGGGCGACTGCTACTGGGTGCGGGTTTACCGCAACGGCGAGATGTACCGCTGGACCTATGTGCGCGACAATCTGGCCGAGGACGGCTATATCGCCGAGGTCATCATGACCTCGCGCCGAGATGTCGATGAAGAGGATGACGATGAAGTGCTTGTTGACGGCGATGTTGTATCGGCCACTGTGACACGCATCAGCCGTGCGATGTATGATTATCTTGAGGCGATTTCGTCAGACAGCAACGGGCCGTCCATGTTCGCGGGTGATTTCTGTCTCGGATATTTCACAGCCGGCGGCATGTCCGGGAGGTCAGTGGTATTCCGTCCCGCCGACATCCCCGAATACAAGTGAAATCCATCTGAATGTATACAATCGCTAAAGGGGCGGGATTTAAAACAGGGGTATTCATTGTAGGGTCGCTACACAATGCTATTAACTTAAGGCGCAGTGGCGTC
>CALJBF010000059.1 GCA_938027385.1 uncultured Porphyromonadaceae bacterium
CAACTTCCAGGGTTGCGGTTTCGAGACTCTGCGTTTCCCCGACAGCATGGAGCGCATGAAAGGCCAGCGCAACTTTGCCAACTGCGAGAAACTCACCACCGTGGTTCTCGGCAAGAATCTGACGCAGATCTATGCCTCGTCTGAATCTGCCGGCATCAATACCACCAACAAGAGCTATACGTTCTACGGCTGTACGGCTCTCGACAATGTAACCGTACCCTCGGGTCTGACACTCCTTACAGGTTCGCATCTGTTCGAGGGGTGCCCGGTCAGCAACCTTACGTTCGAGGAACCCGCCACCATCGAGACCATCGCCAAAATGGTGTTCGCCGGCATGACCGAGACCACCGAGGTGACCCTCCCCGCGTCGCTGCGCAACCTCTACTACCGCGCGTTCTACAACAATCCCAAACTCGAGAAGGTCACATTCACCGCTCCGCTGGCCGATGAAGGGGTGTATGACGAAGCTTTCATCAGCTGTCCGGCCCTCACCACCGTGAACATGCCCGACGAGTTCAAGGCCATCGGCAACCGCTGGTTCCACAAGTGCACCGCGCTTACCGACTTCACCATGCCCCGCGACCTCGCCACAATCGGCCGCAGCGCGTTCTACGGCTCGGGTCTGAAGAACCTTACGTTCAACGAGAAACTCGTGGAGCTCGGCGACTCGTGCCTCTTCCAGCGCACCGACGTGAAACCGGTGTTCCCCAAGACACTGCGCCGCATCGGCTCATACAACTTCCACAGCAACATGAACGTCACCTCGGGCGTGTTCGACACCCCCGTGCTTGAGGAGATCGGAGCCTATGCCTTCTACGGCTGCCCGATGACCTCTATCGACCTCGACAATACTCAGGTGAAATCCATCGGCACATTCGCGTTCTATCACCGCAAGGGTGAGTCGCTGATCGCCGACATCAAACTGCCCCCCACACTCGAGACCATGGGTAACTCGAGTATCGCCAACTCTGATGTCTGCAAGCGCATCATCTTCAGCAGCATCAATCCGCCCGACGTAGGCAACAGCAACTGCGCTTTCGGCGGCACTGAACAGGAGATCTACACCAACGCCGTGATATATGTTCCCCCCATGTCGTATGACGCATACCGCTCGACAGCGCATATCAGCCGTTTCTATATCCTGAACGACGACCTGCGCGACAACGTGCGCCGCATCACCGACATCGTGCTCAGCCAGACCGAGATCTCGCGCTGGATTCCCTGCGACGACGAACTCCTCACCGCCACCGTGTCGCATCTCGGCGAGGTAATCGGCGACGCCGAGGTGACATGGGAGTCGACAGACCCCTCGGTAGTGACCGTCGACGAGACCGGCACCCTGAGTTTCAAGACCGCCGGCACCGCTTTCGTCTATGCACACTACAACGACCCCGTCTACGGCAAGCTCACCGCAACCTGCCGCGTCAATGTCTATGACCACTATTATGACCTCACGCTCGACGAACCCGTGGTGATGTACGTCGGCGACTCGCAGACCATGGTCGCCCATGCCACAGAGGTACCTGCCGACGTTTACGTGGATAACGCCACATACACCTGGCAGAGCGCCGACACCGACAAACTCGCCATCGACGCCGACGGAAATGTCACCGCCCTCGCCCCCGGCATCATCGCCGTGACAGTCCGCTGGACCGACCCCGACGGCGTGGCACATGAGGCATCGCGCGACGTCACCGTAATGCCCGAGTTCAGCGTCGACTTCGGCGACGAGCACTCGATCTGGATGTACACCGGCGACATCACACGCCTCACCAAGGCTGTGGCCACATTCCGCGGCGAGCCTGTCGAGAACAGCAAGCTCACCTGGCAGTCGGCCGACAACGAGGTGGCTCCCGTGTCCGCCGACGGCAGCATCTACGGCCGCACCCCCGGCGTCACCATGGTATATGCCATCTTCAACGACGTGAAAGTGCCCTGCACCGTCACCGTAATCGACCCTGCGATGTATAACCTCACCATCGACATGCCCGATGCCAACGGCCGTCTGCACATCTACGGCCTGAAAGACGCCACCGAGCTTTCATTCATGGGCGACATCGTGTCGGGCAACGACCGTGCCGAACTCTCGGAACTCACACACGACGAGACCGACCGCCTTCCCAACGTAGAGACCGTCAACGGCGTGCAGACCTATACCGTAAACGGTCCGCTCGACACCCCGGCTCTCCCTGACAGCGAGATCATGGCTCTGGCCGCCGAAACCGGCGACATATCGGGTATAGTGCCCTTCACCGAGGTGCGCGTACGCTACGCTTACAACCAGTCGACAGGCGTTGACGCCGCCGAGGCCGCATCAGCCGTCAGCCTGGTTGTCGACGGCAATACCGTCACCATTCTCGGCGCCGAGCCCGATGCCGTGGCCGCCATCTTCGACCCCGCAGGCATGACAGTCTACAGCGGTCTTGAGCGCACCGTCACCATCGGCACACCGGGCGTCTACCTGCTCACCGTGGGCAACGACACATTCAAGTTCGTCATCAAATAACAGATCACAACGATGAAAAAACATATATTCACAACGTTGGCCGCGGCGGTGATGTGTGCCGGTCTCTCGTCTGTGGCAAACGCCCAGATCACCGCTGCCGACAACAACGCATACTTCTATGTCGACGGCCTGAGGTATAATCTTACCGTGACCGGCGGCACAAGTGCCAAAGATCCCGCGGTTGCGACCGCAGGTGTGGTTTATGACCTCTCCAACAGCGGACACAACTACCGCAACATCAGCGGTGAGATCAATATCCCCTCTTCGGTAACTTATAAGGATACCGAGGTTCCCGTTACAATCATCTATGCTTCGGCTTTCGCCAACAACAGCACTATCACTAAAGTGACAGTCCCCGCGTCAGTGACCACGCTGAATGCCAGCGTGTTCAAGAACGCCACAGCGCTGCGCGAGGTGATTCTGAGCGGCTCGAATATCACTACACTCTACGCCAACCTTTTCCAGGGGTGTACCGAGCTGTTGCGCGTCGATTTCCCCGCAAGCGTCACAAGATGGTACACCACTCAGGCTTTCGAGGGGTGCGCCAAACTCAAGAGTGTCACCTTTCCCGAGAACTCGCAGCTTGTCACCGTGTCCGACGGCTCGTATTCCGTTTCCGGAAATAAGGTTACCTGCACCGGTGCGTTCAACGGGTGTGTCGCGCTGAAGAGCTTTACCTTCCCCGCATCGGTAAAGACCGTTTCGGCCTCGGGCATGTTCTACAACAGCGGCGTCACCGCCGTGACGTTCGCTGACAACCGCGATGTCGAGACAATCGACCCCGCCAAGTCCTCGACATGGCTCCGTGTGTCGGGTACCTACCTCTTCGCAGGCGCACAGGAACTCCGCACCGTGTCGTTCCCGACATATATCGACTATCTGGGCACCACCTCGGCTGACAATTACATGTTCTACAACTGTCAGGCGCTGAAAAACGTGCTGTTCCCCGACGATTGCGTCATCAACACCGTAGGCAACCGTTTCATGGCGT
Organism: uncultured Porphyromonadaceae bacterium; assembly: GCA_938027385.1. Classification (GTDB taxonomy): domain Bacteria; phylum Bacteroidota; class Bacteroidia; order Bacteroidales; family Muribaculaceae; genus UBA7173. Next base: position 3,498 of record CALJBF010000059.1, read on the forward strand.
ACTGCCCCATCGCATCGGTGAAACTGCCCGATACCCTCAAGACTCTCGGCACTTATGCGTTCCAGGGGTGTGAGGGGCTGAAACACTTCACGGTTCCCGCAAGCGTCACAGTCGTGCCCGAGGGGTGTTTCAACAGATGCACATCGCTTGAAGGGGTTGATTTCCCCGAGGGGCTGACATCAATGGGAGCATACGTGTTCTCATACTGCTCAGCACTGAAATCAATGGTAATTCCTGAGGGCGTGAAAGAGATGGGTACGTATCCGTTCTCTTATTGCGAGAACTTCGAGACACTTGTGTTGCCCTCGACCCTCACCACTGCCGGTTATCTGTTCAATGCTGACTGTGCCGCAGTGAAAACCATTGTGGCCCGCGCTGCCGTGCCCAGCTCGGTAAGCATCAATAATGCTCAGGCCTGGGCAAAGGCAGTCAAGATCTATGTGCCGTCAGAGGATGCAAAGACCGCCTATCTCAAAAAGACGGGTTGGAAGAATGTTTCTGCTGGCCAGTATCTCGTTGTAGGCACACTCACGATGCCTGTCGAGGCCACGATGTATCTCAACGAGGTGAGCGCCCTCGTAACCGAGACCACGAACAAGATTGATTCTTCGGTGCCCGAGCTTCCCATCGTATGGAAAAGCTCGAACCCCGAGGTTGCCTCGGTTGACGCGCAGGGCCGCATCACGGCACATGCCGTTACCGGCGACACCCCCGTCACCATCACCGGCAGTTACTGGGGTGTGGAGCAGACCTGTGAGGTTACGGTGAAAGAGAATCCGTTCATCATCACCCCCAAGGAGATGACCATGAACCTCGGCAATGTGCTCGCTCCCGATATCACGCTGGCACTCAACGGCAACACCACCGGCGAGACACTTCCCGCCAATCCGGTCTACACGCTTGTGAGCGCCGACTCCGCCGTTGTCGAGATTACCGAGGCCGGTCAGCTCAAGGGCCTGCAGTACGGCGTCACCACCGTCACCGCCACCTACCGCGGTGAGAGCAAGGATTTCACCGTCTACGTTCAGCCCGTGGGTGAGTTTGAAATGGATCCTGCCCTTAGTGTCATGGCCGGTAAAGCCATCACACTCGCTCCGAGAATCACCGACGGTGACGAGACACTGCCCGTTGACCCCTCTGTGGTGAAATGGAGTGTGTCTAATGACAAGAAACTCTTTGTCTCGGCCGACGGCCAGCTTTTCGGTCTTGAGGCCGGGAAGAATCTCGTGCTGTCAGGCGATTATTACGGCAAAGACGTAGCGTGCATCGTCACCGTTACCGAGAACACCGACCCCGACGCGCCGCAGGCCCGCGACCACGAGCTAACCATCCACATGCCCCAGGCTCTGGGCCAGGTGACCGTGCTCAACGCCACACGCAGCACCGTTGTCGAGTTTGACGCCCACGAAGGCAGCGCGCTCAGCACCGCACAGCACAACGACCGCGATATCACCGGCGACCTCAACAACAACCGTTACACCGTCAGCAAGGCTCCCGAGGCACCCAGTGTCATCACCGCCACCTTCAACGGCAAGTAACCCCGTTCACCGCGCCTCCCCGGCGCCCCGATAATACCCCGGACCACGGCACCGTCACCACGGCTGCCGTGGTCTGTGTTTTTAAAGCCCCGGACGAACCTGATAAACCAGTTATTTTTAAATTCGGATGTATTTAAAGAACCAGACGAACCAGATGAACCAGGCCAGGGCTTTTGCGTATAGAGTGGGCTGGTTCTCCTGCTTCCCCTGGTTCTTGACTGTCCCCCTGCCGTCTGGTTCTTCATTACCTGGTTGGTCATGTTTTGGCATTCAGGGCATTTTTTGTAATTTTGCAATGCAGTGTGCCCCCCTCGGTTTTCCCGGCATCATGCCATCACATTTCTTACGATATTAATCTTTCCTTAAGTCAAAATGAAAATACGTCATGTCTTGATCTCAGCCTTGCTGATGTCGGCCTCTTGCTCTCTTGCCGCTGTTGAACGCCCTGACTCGGTTGAAATGAACCGGTTTATCGACGACCTTATGTCGCGGATGACCCTCCGCGAAAAACTCGGTCAGCTCAATCTGCTTAACTCCGGAGCGGTAACCACCGGCGCATCGGCGCAGACCACAGACTTCGCTCAGAAAATCATCTCAGGCGAATGTGGTGCTATTATCAACGCCCGAGGAGTCGAATCAATCCGCGAACTTCAGGATCTGGCCGTTAAAAAGACACGTCTGGGCATTCCCCTGCTTTTCGGCCTGGATGTGGTGCACGGTTACAAGACCATTTTCCCGATTCCCCTGGCTCTGTCGTGCTCATGGAACCTCGACGCCATCGAGGAGACCGCGCGGGTGTCGGCACGAGAGGCGTCAGCCGACGGCATCGCCTGGACGTACAGTCCGATGGTCGACATCAGCCGCGATCCGCGCTGGGGTCGTGTGGCTGAAGGTGCCGGTGAAGACCCCTATCTCGGTTCGTGCGTGGCGAAGGCATGGGTGCGCGGCTATCAGGGCACCGGTCTGGCCGACAAGCACAATATCATGGCCTGCGTGAAACATTTCGCGCTTTACGGCGCGTCAGAGGCCGGGCGTGATTATAATACCGTCGACATGAGCCGCCCGATGATGTACAACTTCTATTTCCCGCCCTATAAGGCCGGCGCAGAGGCCGGGGCAGGCAGTTTCATGTCGTCGTTCAACACAATCGACTTCGTGCCTGCCACGGCCAACCGGTGGCTGCTGACCGATGTGCTCCGCGACCAGTGGGGTTTCAACGGTTTCGTCGTCACTGACTACACCGCCATCATGGAGATGCAGGCCCACGGGCTCGGTGACCTCGAGGAGTGTTCGGTGCGTGCGCTGCGCGCCGGGGTGGATCTCGACATGATTGCCGAGGGATTTACCGGAACTCTTGAGCACGCCCTCCGTCAGGGTAAGATATCAGAGCAGGATATCGACACGGCCTGCCGCCGCATGCTCCGTGCGAAATATGAGCTCGGCCTCTTCAAAGACCCATATCTGCGCATCGACCCCAAGCGTGCGGCCACTGATATTTTCACCCGCGAATCACGCGACAAAGCCCGTAAAATCGCTGCCGAAACTTTCGTCCTGCTTAAAAACGACGGCATACTCCCGCTGCAGCCCGGCACGCGCATTGCAGTCGTGGGGCCATACGCCAACAGTCATACCAACCTCGAGGGGACATGGGCGGTAGCCGCTGACGGCACCCGTTACCCCACGATCTACGAGGCTTTCGGCGAAATCGCAGGCAAGGAGAATGTGCGTTATGCAATGGGGTCGCGTGTGAGCGATAACCCGCGCATGGCCTCGGTCACGGCGGCCTTCGACCGTGAGTGCCCGACAACGCTCACCGACCGGGAACTCATCGACCAGGCGGTAGAGACCGCTCAGTGGGCCGATGTAATCGTGGCCGCAGTCGGCGAGACCGGTGATTTCAGCGGCGAATCGGGCAGTATGGTCAGCATCGAGCTGCAACCCCTGCAGCAACGCCTGCTGAAAGCGCTCAAGGCCACGGGCAAGCCGATTGTAATGCTCAATTTTGCCGGACGCCCCACTATCCTTACCTGGGAGAACGATAATCTTGACGCGATACTGAACGTCTGGTTCGGCGGCTCGGAAATGGCAGGTGCCATCACTGACGTGGTGTTCGGCAAGACATCGCCGTCAGGCAAGATTACCATGACCTTTCCCCGTGCCCTGGGGCAGATACCGATCTATTATAACCACCTGAACACAGGGCGCCCCATGGTCGACGACAACGACCCCGCATTCACACGCTACCTCTCGAACTACATCGACGTCTCCAACGCGCCGCTTTTCCCGTTCGGCTACGGACTCAGCTACACCACGTTTGAATATTCCGACTTTGCCCTCTCGGCCGACGAGATGACAGCCGACGGCACCGTTACGGCTACGGTAACGGTCACAAACACCGGCGCACGCGATGCCGACGAGGTTGTGCAGCTTTATATCCGCGACCTTGCCGCAACATCGTCGCGCCCCGTAAAGGAACTCAAGGGATTCAGCCGCATAAGTCTTAAAGCCGGTGAAAGCAGGCAGATAAGTTTCCCCATCACCGCCGAAGAACTCAGTTACTACAACTATGACCTCGATTACGTGTGCGAACCCGGCCTGTTCCACGTCACCGTCGGTCCCAACAGCCGTGAAACACTCGCACCGCTGCAACTGCGTCTGCTCGACTGACGCTGCCGTCAGAATATAATAAGCGCTGTGCCGTAAAAACTCAGTTACGGCACAGCGCCTGCTGTCTTGTGACGGTCAGGATGAGTGCCGAAACGGAGCGTTATTGCGTTTGTGCGGGTTTGGGTTGGTGGATAATGAAAAAATGTGTAATTTTGCACGAAATTAGCCCTAAGGGCGTTTGCGGCGTGTCCGCAACCCCAGACACCATACAGACAGATGACGCCTTTCCAGTCTATCAGACAATCGCTGACACCGGAACTTCAGCAGCTCAACGAGCTGATGAGGGCCGCACTGGCATCACCCAACGCGCTGATGAACAGCGTCATCGATACCTATATGCAGAAAAAGGGGAAACAGCTCAGACCCATACTGGTAATCCTGGCCGGCAAATTGCTGGGACGTGTCGACGAGTCGACACTGCATGGCGCCGCCGCCGTGGAGCTTCTGCACAACGCGTCGCTGATTCATGACGATGTGGTCGACGATACGCGGCTGCGCCGCGGTTCCGAGACCATAAATAGCCTGTGGGATAACCATCTGGCAGTGCTGGTGGGCGATTTCTTCCTGTCGAACGCCCTGATGCAGAGCAGCATCACCGGCGACATCCGCGTCGTCGAGTCAATCTCGCGCCTGGGGCGTCTGCTCTCTATCGGCGAACTCGACGAAATCTACAACGCACGTTACAACAATCCCGGCGAGGAGGCATATTTCGAGGTCATCTACCGCAAGACGGCCTCGCTGTTCGTGTCGTGTGTCGAGATTGGCGCATACATGGCCGGTCTTGACGAGGCTGACCCGCGCCTGGGCGCCTTGCGCGAGTACGCGCGTCTGTTAGGCCTCTGTTTCCAGATCAGAGACGACATCTTCGATTATTTTGCTGACGATACCGTGGGGAAACCCACCGGCAACGATCTGCGCGAGGGGAAAATCACCCTGCCGCTGATACATGTGCTGGCCGACCCCGCCGTGCCGGGCCGCGATGCCATGGCCGAACTCGTGAAGGCCGAGACCCTTACGGCCGACGAGATAGCGCGCCTGACCGCTTTTGCCGTCGACAACGGCGGCATAGAATATGCCCGCTCGGTAATGGACAGCCTCAAGGCCCAGGCCGCCACAGCCCTCTGCGATGCCTTCCCCGCCGATACCGAACCGCGCCGCGCTTTCCTGGGGCTGCTTGACCACGTCGTGGCCCGCTCTTTCTGAGCGCCCCCGCGCGCCACACACCCTCCCCACAAAACCGCAATTATGAAAACCTGTGACCTGCTTTTTGACTTGGGCGGTGTGATCATGGATATCCGCCGCGAAAATGCCGTAGAGGCCCTTGCGGCCCTGGGCATGCGCGATGCCGGGTCGTTCCTCGGCGACTATGAACAGAAAGGCCCATTCCTGGCCCTTGAACGCGGCGACATCGGCGCCCCCGAGTTCCGCCGCGAGATGCGCCGCTATTTCGACCGTGAGGTCACCGATGCCGAGCTTGACGCCGCTTTCATGCGGTTCCTCACAGGCATACCCGTTGAAAGGCTCAGGCGCCTCGAACAGCTGCGCCGCCACCACAGGGTCTTCATGCTCTCGAACACAAACCCCATAATGTGGCAGGGGCGCATCGCCGACGAGTTCCGCAAGGATGGCCATGACTGTGATTACTATTTCGACGGGTGTGTGGCCTCGTTTGACGTGAACGCCTACAAGCCCGACCCCGAGATTTTCCGCATCGCCTGCGAGCGCTACGGCCTCGACCCCGCCACGACGGTGTTTTTCGACGACTCGCAGGCCAACTGCGACGCCGCCGCGGCGCTGGGATTCAGCACACGCCATATCGCCGGCGACAACGATTTCATGACCGCAACCAGCGAATTTGTCGACGCGTGACACACTCTTCCGCAACCGACAACGGGCACTGTGTGGCAGTGGTGGGGATGTTTGACGGCGTGCATGCCGGTCACCGCCACCTACTCGGGCAGTTGGGCGCGCTTGCCGCCGAAACCGGGCTGCGTCCGCTTGTAATCACATTTTCCAACCATCCGCTTGAGGTCATAGCCCCCGAAAGGGCGCCCCGCCTGCTAACGTCGGCCGACGAGAAACGTCGGCTGATTGCCACGGCATTGCCCGGGGCGAGGGTAGAGGTCATGCCCTTCGACGACGCGCTGCGCCTCACTTCGGCGGCCGGTTTCCTTGACATGTTGCGTGACCGCTATGGCGTGCGCGCCCTCCTGTTGGGGTTCAACAACCGTTTCGGACACGACGCTCCGCGCGACTTCGCGGCTTACGCGCGCCTGGGGCGCGAGGCCGGGGTACAGATACACCTCGCCACCGAGTGTGCCGGTGCCAGTTCGTCGGCGGTGCGCGCCCTTCTTGCCGAGGGTGATGTGTCAGGTGCCGCGGAAATGCTCGGGCGCCCCTACACCCTCACAGGACATGTGGAGGCCGGGCGCCGCATCGGCCGCACGATAGGCTTCCCCACTGCAAATGTGCGCCCCGACGACGAGCGCCGCCTGGTGCCCGCACCGGGTGTCTACGCCTGCCGCGCCACCGTCGGCGCAGCTGACGGTTCCCGCGGCACCGCCGATGACCCGGCCGGCGCCGTTTTCCCAGCGATGGTGAACATCGGGCGCCGCCCCACAATAGGAGAAGGCCTCGACACTACTGTCGAGGCCCATCTCATCGGGCTTGACGCCGATCTCTATGGCCGTGAGGTCACGCTTGAGTTCGTGGAGCGTCTGCGCGCCGAACGCCGTTTTGACTCGCTTGCCGCCCTGGCGGCACAGCTTGCCGCCGACCGCGCTGCCACCGTCGCCGCACTCGCCGAGTGACGGCGCGGTACGTCTGCGGTCAGTATCTGATCTTGGCGGGTGTGCCGTTCAGGATGCGGATATAGATATTCCCCTTTTCAGGACGGCTCACGCGTATGCCCTGCAGGTCGAGATAGATTGCCGGGGCATTGTCGTAAGCCGTAATTCCGGTCAGGGCGTCGTTTATGATCTCGATATCGGCCGATATGGCGTGTGACTCGTTTGAGCCGGCGTAGAGTGAGCTTACGGAATACGTGTGCGTACCCGGCGCGGGGATTTCGGGGTCAGTGAACGTACCCGTGGCAGTGGTGCCTATGCGCGTGCCGTCGCGCTCAACGGTAAATCCGATGGGGAAGAACATGTCGAGTTCCGGATCGGTGCCTTCGGTGTCGAAACCGGGAGCGGGGAGCTCCATCACCGAAACAGGTTCGGCCAGTGTGGCGTAACAGAATATGTTGCCGGGCGAATATGTGTCGGGCTCCCAGTCGGAACCGTCGATGCGTATCAGGTTGCCGTACCCCTCGACTGCTGGGCCCTTATCTGAAAGCAGACGCACCACGCCGCCGGGGGCCGAGGTATATACGCCCACCCAGATGTCTGTCTGGCCGGTGATTTCGACGGGTTGTGTCAGCATGACATTGTTCCATACCGTTGATCCGAACTCCTTGAGCGTGCGTTCGGAGACGATGGTGGCGTTGTCGGTCGAACCGGGTTCCGCACTCCAAACGCGCAGGGTGCAGGTCGCGGTCTGGGGCGACTGGCAGGGATAGAATGCTATGCGGCGCAGACGGTAGCCTTTGTAAATGGCCAGGTCCTGTGCGCGAAAACGGTGCACATAATCCAGTTCGCGTGCCGGGTAGTCGGTCAGGATATAATTTTCGCTTGCGTCTGGAGCCATGCGGGTAAGCCGGGTGCTGACACTCCATCCGAGGGTGACGGTGCCGTCGCTCTGCTGGTTGACGGTGAGGTCAGAGGCCTTGTTGTCAGGCAGGGTAATACCCACAGACACGTAGGGCGATATGAGCCCTGTATCGTATGTGGCGTCGACATCGTAAGTGGCTGAGAGCATCCCCTCGGTGTCGGCGTCTGTATATCCGGGCTCTGTCACTTCCGCCATGGGCTCTCCGTTGCGGTAAATGGTGTATGACACAGGGCCCGGGATGTCGTCGGGAGCCTGCCATGTGAGTGTGACGATTCCTTTCGAGACTGTGGCTGCGAGTGCCTTGGGCGAGCCGGGAGCCGTTTCGCGCGTGTAGCTGAAACTTATGGTGCCGTCGGTATTTTCCGTGATGTCAGACAGTCCGCGGTATGAGCGGCGTCCGCTGATTGATTTTGTTGAGGGTATGGTGCGGTCGTTGAACCCGGTGACATTGTATTGTCCGGGGAACGGAGCCTCGTGACTGTTTATGTTGCCGTAGCTGGCCGGCCCGAAGTCTGACGGGTCGCGCTCACTGCCTGCACATACCGTGTATATGGCCTGGGGGTATGTGACGTTGAGGGTGTTGGCGGTGATGGTCTTGTCAATCAGATTCTCATTGACATGGTATATGAGCATGCCGTGGCCCGGGAGAGCCATGTCGAAATTGCCTTTCTGCTGGCGGTTCTCGATGATGAAATATTCGTTGGGCACGGTGGTGTCGAAACGGTATGCCACGGGGGCGTCGTATGCCGCGGGCATGTCGGTTATCGAGGCCGAGGCGTCGAGGGTTTCGGGTGTGACCCATCCGAACTGTATTTTCTGCCACATGTTTATGCCGGCGGGGCGGTTGCCGTGTTCGCCGTTCCAGGCTCCCGAGCCGAGGATGTCCCATACACCGGTGCCGGGATATGTGCCTCCGGTGCCGTCATAGTCGGTGTCATAGAAATCCGGCGCTCCAAGGTTGTGCCCGAACTCATGACACATCACACCTATAGTCGATATACTGCCCGTGGTGGCGAGGATCTCGGGTTGGATGGTGTAGCGGCGCACCTGCACGCCCCCGAACTCCATATTGTATATCATGGCCGAGTGCGACCAGATGTCGTCAATGTTCCCTGACGCCTCCTGCCCGGTACCCTGGTGGATGACCGCAAGTCCGTCAAGGATGCCGTCGCCATCGTTGTCAAACCGGGTGAGGTCTATTTCGCCTGCGATTGCGCCAAGCGCCTCGGCAATCATTGCAGGGACCTGTTCGGCGCCGTAATAGCTTTTCGGGTAAGGGAGCGTTATCCATCGCGTGACGGTGGTCTCCACATCGAGCGCGCCGTATGAGTTCTCAAGGTAATAGTCGCGGAAACTGCCTATGTTGCCGTAGTTGGCCTGGTTCATGTAGTCGTCAAAATCCTCACGCGTGTATGTCGGCTCAGAATCGGCGAAGTTTACCAGCAGCATCAGCATGCGCCGGTGACCTGAGGCAGGGAAAGTACCGTCAATCTGGGTGAGCTTTTTTTCGGCCATGCTCCGGATTCCGGCGGCTTTGGCTATGAGGGCCTTTCTGTCGGTCTCTTTCCAGAATCCGTCGGCATCGCGTAGCAGTGTGCGTCCGTCGATTGTCTCGGCCCAGTGGAAATGCTCGTCGCCCCGTTGTGTCACGCTTATGACAGTGCCGTCGGGCTGTGTGACGCGTATGGGCGCCGGACACGCAGGCACGGCATGCAGGCTGCCGACAGCCGTGGCTGCAAGAAATGATAGTGCTAATATCCGTTTCATAAAAGAATGAACCGGGGTCCATGATGGCGCGGCGTAAGGCGGCAGCCGTCATGAACCCCGGTTTTGGTGTTATGTCATTTTACAATCTTGGCTGTGCCTTCGGGACAGCTGACAATGAACATGCCGTGGCCGAGAGCCGACGCGGGAATTGCTGTCGAGCCTTCGGTGGCCTTGGCCGAAACGAGCAGACGTCCCTGGATGTCTGAGATACATACCGTCGACCCGGCTTTTGTGCCGCTGACGATGATGTCGTTTCCGGTGCAGGTGACGCAGAACGCGGTCTCGCCGTCAGGTGTGAGCGCTATGGCTGACTGGCCGGTGGTGGCCCACAGATACCAGGCGGCGCCGATACCGGCCATCTTGCTGTCGAGTTTGTCGACAGTACACCATTCGCCCACCGGAGCCTCCGACTCTTCGGGTACATTGTAGGGGAGTGCATAAAGGGTTGTCCTGCCGTGGCCGTGGCGGATTGCGGTGGTGCTGATGTAGCTGCGGCCCAGGTTAGCGTCGAGGGGTCGGTAAGCAGTTCGGCAGAGTATTCGAATGCCACGTAGATGGTGCCTTTGGCTTTTACGGGGGCGGTGAAGTCGATAGTCCGCCCGTCGGCGCCGATGCTGCCCAGGCCTGACGAACCCAGGGCCTCGCCGATTGTGGTTGTGTGACGCCCCAGTTCATTGTCGGGGTCTATCGAGCCGTCTTCTTTCGACCCGTAGATCACGATGCTGAACGGCGTGGTGTTCTGGCTGTTGAACTCCTGCTCGACGATGGCGGCGTAGCGGCGGTCGCTGACGAAACAGCTGAGCTGGTTGAGCGATAGTTCGGTGTCTTTCGGCAGCTCGAAACGCTGTGCGACGGTGCGGTAGTAGTGGTTGAAACCGGTCACATAATCGTCGGCGGCGGTGCTGAATGCCGGCACGGCGCCGCGGTCGAGAACCATGTCATCCCCCTCCCTGAGGTTGTGGAAGGCGTAGCCGGTGTTCTCTTCGAGCAGTTTTACACTGTAACTGTGCGAGGTCGAGCGGGTGCCTTTGGCATTGGTGGCATCGAGGGTCACGTTGTATTCGCCGCTTGCGGGGAAGGTGAAACAGGGATGTTCGTCGGTCGATGTTTCAGGGACTGCTCCCTCGGCGTGCCATACATAGCTGTCGGCATAACGTGAGCGGTTCACGAACTGCACCGGCGTGGCGGCGTCAGTAACGAGCTGTGAATCCATGAGATCATATACGCCGATCAGAGAGAAGGCCGGTTCGGTGCGGGGCACCAGTCCCTCGGCAGTGATTGTGAGCTGGTCTACTGCCACGATGCCTGAATTGGCGGGGCCGCTGAGCATGAAGGCAAAACAGTAGGGTCCGGCGACTTTGGGCGTGAATGTGACTGTGTACATGGTCCAGTCTGCCGTGCGCTCGTTGAGTTTGAGCAGCGTGGCGTGGAAATCGGCGTCCTGTTCGGTGCCGGCGGTAATGCTGAGTGTCGGCACCGTCAGTTCCTCGTCTTCGTTGTAGTCATTGCCCTGAATGAAGGTCTTGAAACTGATGGTGTAGGTCTTGTCGGCCTCCAGATTGAAGAAAGGAGTGTAGGCGTTTTCGTCGCGCTCGTATTCGCTGTGGTCGGCAATCATGTAGTATTTGCCGTCGGCAGCAGGCAGCGCGTTCATGTTGGCGGTGACCCATACCACCGAACCTGTTGCATACCAGCCTACAGGGAGATATGATACGCCGTCGTAGTGGCTTTCGTCAGAGAAATTTTCGATGTAGGGGAGTTCCTGACATTCGGTCAGGTGCTCCTCATCGGGCACCAGATCATCGACAGTCAGCCCCGGGTTTTCGGGTGTCTCGGCGGGTTTGTAGCCCGAGATGATGACATCGTCGATATATGCGCCGCCGCACATCGATGAGAAACTGGGGTTGAATGTGGCGATCGAGAAACAGTATTCGCCCGTCATTGTCGGGGTGAATGTGAATTCCTGGCGTGTCCAGCTGCTGTATTCCTGGTTGGCGACAGTGCCTACCTCGATTGTCTGCGCCTCGGATGTCTGTGCCGAGCCGGCCTTGATGTGCAGGCCGATATTACGCACCATGGGAGGGGTGCCGCCGGGGGCGAGGTAATGGAATTCGATGGTGCAGGGCTGCCCGGCCACCAGTTCCATCATCGGGGTGAACAGCATCTCGCGGAAAGTGGCGGTGGCTTTCCCCAGTACATAGTCGCCGCTGTGCGAAGTTATGCCGAAATCAGAGGCCTTGGCGCGCTGGAGTACGCCACCTTCGAAACCCCATCCCGGGGCGATGATGGTGCCGTCGGCGTAATCGGCATTGTTGTCGAAGTTGAATTCGAGTTCAAAGGCTTCCTTGCCGGTAGAGGGGGTGTCGCCACCACCTTCATCGCCTCCCCCTTGGTCGCCGCCGCCTTCATCACCCCCGCCTTCGCCGGCAGAACCTGAAATCACGACATTGTCGATGCAGAATGAGCCGCAGTTCGATGTCATGTTGTAGTAGTTCCGGGTCTTGAGCGCGAAACAGTATTGGCCCGCGCTTTCGGGTGTGAACGAGAACGAGAAGTGTGTCCAGTCGGAATAGGCCGCTCCTGTGGGCACCGTGCCTGCGGCGATGGTCTGTGCGGACGCTTCCTGTGCGGTGCCCGCCGTGATGTCAAGGCCGACATGGTATACTATGGCCGCGGGGCCGCCGGGTGCCCAGTAGTCGAAGTCGATCGTGCAGGGTTCGCCTGCGGCGAGGTTCATCATCGGGGTGTAGATGACCTCCGACATGTTTGCGCTCGCTTTGCCGAGCACCATGTTTGTGCCGGTGGCGTCGGGCGCCCCGAAATAGTCGGCTGTTTCGTGAATCATGCCGGCATCCTCATAGTTCCACCCTGTGGCGAAATCTGATGCGGCATCAAAGTCAAAGCTTAGCGTGAACGGTTCGGCACCATGTAGCTGGGCCGCCATTGCAAGCGAAAGCAGCAGTGTAGAGGTTGACTTCATGCAGAAATTGTTTTGACAGGTATGGCACTCGTATCTTTTCAAGGCAATCTATGCGCCACGCGCGGATGCTATACCTATTGATTGATAGATAAATTGAATTTTTTGCAAAAATATACATTTGATTTAAAATATGCAAATTTATGCCCCGTTCATTAAAAAACTTTTCGTAATTATTTGAAAGATGCTTAGATGGCGTATGATGAAACGGCCTGCGGCCATTACAGGTATGCATAACCCGGGCGCCATGGCTGTCAAGACCTTGGCGCCCGGGTGTGTTACGGTGGCACGGAATCAGCGTACGATGACTTTGGCGGTCACGGGGCCGGCGGTGACGATGTAGACACCGGGGGCGGCGGGGATGGCCGTGGTGGCGCCGGTGCCTGTGGTGCGGGCGGTCACGCGGCCGTCGGGGGTGCATACGGTGACGGCGAGGCCGTCGGCGCCGGTGACAGTGATGACGCCTATGCCGCCTGTGACGGTGACCGCCTCAGCGACGATGCCGTCAAGCGCGGCAGCCACACGGGCGCCGTTCGAGGGGCATGACTCGCCGTCGGAATAGACCACGGTCACATGGTATATGTGCTCGCCTGCGGGGACATCGGTGTCGGTCCAGGCCAGTTCGGTGACGGGGGTGTCGTTCAGGCGCACACGGTCGCGGTAGAGGTTGTAGCCGGTGATTGTGAGGTTGCCCGAGCCGGCATCGGCGGGGATGTAGGTGATGTCGTCGATGCAGAGGGCGAACATGTCATACGACACGTTGCGCAGGGCGAAACGGCGCGCGCCTTCGGGCACGTCAAAGGTGTATTCGGTCCAGTCGGCCGATACCTGCTTGACCTCACCGGCCTTGGTGAAGTCCTCGCGGGCCGTTCCGCCAGTCGACCAGTACATCTCCATCGTTTCAAGGAACTGGGCGTTCATGCTCCGGGCGTAGAACCTGATGGTCTGCGCGCCGCCGTAGAGTTCGGGCGAGATGAGCCAGTCGTCGGTGCGCACGGGGTTCTCAGACACAATGTCGTAGGGGTTGAAACTCATGAACATCTGGTCGCCACCGTGGGTGCCCTCCACGCCGAGGATGTAGCCGTTGAAAACGATGAACGACATCTCGGCGCCCGAGTTGGGGAACGGAGTCCCTGAAAGGGTGTAGGTGGTGGTGCCGTCGCCGTCGATGACGCTCCAGGCGCCCATGTCATCC